>JAILMV010000192.1 GCA_024692185.1 Bacteroidales bacterium
GGCCTTCATCCTCAGGTTGACATCCTTGGTAACCAGCGCCACGAAGGTTCCGGGATGATTGTCGCGTACCCAGATGGCCGTGGAAAGAATGCGGTGGTCCTGTATGTCGTCGATGAAGAGGTTCTTGAGCTTGTCGGGGAAAGGATGGTTGGGCTCTACCTTGATCAGTCCCAGATCCTTGCCTATGGGCAGGCCTTCCTGTCCGAAGGTCTTGCCATCGGAGATCTTGTCCAGATCCCTCAGGAAATGACGCGCATTATAGGCCAGGGTGTCGTTGCCTTTCTTGAATTTGTCGAGTTCCTCTACCACGGCGATAGGAATCACCAGGTTATTGTCCTTGAAACGCCGGATAGCTTTGTGGTCGTGCAGAGGCACGTTGGTGTCCAGCACGAAAATCTTCGGTTTTCCCATATTAGTTTTAGTCTTCTCCTTCTCCTCCCTGCCGCTGCACGAGGGATTCGAGGATATTCTGTATGCCGGTCTTGGCGGAAGCTTTCACCCGGACCTCTCCGCCGTTGGCGGCAGGATGCCCGAGGGGATAGAAAGCCACGTCCTGCAGCAGCAGTTCGGCATCTATGTAGTCGAAATCAATGTCCCTGATCTGGATGATGGCACCCGGGACTTCCGAGAATAGTATGCTCACCATGTCGGAGTCGGCCGAGGCGCGCTTGAGGTCGGAGAAATCCAGCAATGCGCCGGTCTGGGACGTGGCCATTCCCTTCAGCGCAGGGAGCAGGCCGCCCTCCGAAACAGTGGCTCCTGCGAGCACGATTCCATCTTCCACAAGCTCGCGGACAACCTCGAAGCAGTCCACGAAATAGTCGGTATCGTCGATCTGGGGAGCCGTGGGAGGATTCAGGCCCTGGCTCTGGGCCAGCAGCGAACCTCCGAGGCGGTAGGGCGATGAATCGAAGGGCACGTAAACTATCCAGGAAGCCTCGTCCGGCTGGAAGGTGCCCGCTATGCCGGCGGCCCCCATATGGGGATCGTGGGTCGTGTAGGGCTCCTCTACCAGTTCTTCCTCGTCCTGGATGGGACGGAGGTCGGCGGAGAGCTGCAGCTTGCAGGGGCCTTCGGTTTCTTCGCAGCCGAAGTCCCTCAGACCTATGTTCAGGGAATCCAGCATATCGCCGAGGGCCTCTACCGAATTGTAGAAACCTGCGGTATTGCCTACCTCGAGATTGTTCCACTGCCACTGGGCATCGATGGAAATGTCCCCTATGCGGAAATGGCCGAGGCGCCAGATGCAATCGATCAGCGTCTTGGCTATCTTGGCCCTGGTATAAGGGCCTGCGAATGCCATAGGGAAGGTTCTGACGGCCTTCTGAACTGCGGAGAGATACTTCTCCACCTTGCGGGAATCCAGCTTCACGGGGGAAGGGTCCACGTCCGGAATTTCGTCCACCAGAGGAGGAAGATTGTCCCCGGACCAGGATTCCACGGGATATATGCTCACATCGCCCAGTATCTGCGCAGGAGTGACGCTCTGTCGCACTCCGTCGATGATATAAGGCGAATGCAGCATGGCCGACTTATTTTCCATGTTTTTCATCAAATTCCCTCAAAAATAACTATTTTTGAATTCAGATGCAACCAGATTTTAATCTTAACAAATATAATGAGCGGCTGGATTCCCTCTTCAACCGATTCCAATCGGTTCAGAAGGTGGGATTTACCGGCAATGCTTACAAACCCGGGCTGGAGGGCATGGAGCGCTTCAGTAGCTTGCTCGGGGACCCTTGGAAGGCCTACCCCTGCATCCACGTGGCCGGCACCAACGGCAAAGGCAGCGTCTGCAGCATGCTTGCATCCGCCTTGGCGGCGGGAGGGGCCGTTCGCTCCGCTACCGCCACGCACAGGCCCGCTCAAAAAACTTCCGCGAACGGTGCCACCCGCCGCCAGCATGAGCCAATGCATGTAGGATTGTACACATCGCCGCACCTGCTGGACTTCCGTGAAAGGATGAAGATAGTCTCGGAAGACGGCTACGAAATGATCTCCCGCGAAGAAGTCTGGGACTTCCTCAACGAATATGAATCCGCCTTCGAAGGCCTCTCCTTCTTCGAAATCACCACCGGAATGGCCTTCTGGTGGTTCGCCCGGAAAGGCGTGGATGCCGCGGTGATAGAAGTAGGCCTGGGAGGCCGGCTGGACAGCACCAACATCATCACCCCCGCACTTTCGGTAGTAACATCCATAGGTTTGGACCACTGCGCCCTGCTGGGCTCCACCCGAGCCGCCATCGCCTGCGAAAAAGCAGGCATCTTCAAGCCCGGAGTCCCCGCCGTCGTAGGCGTCCGCGACCCCGAAACCGAACTCAGCTTCAAGACCGTCGCCTTCGCGATGGGCACTCCCCTGATCTTCGCTTCCGATATGCCGGCTTTCGAAGGAGAACTCGACCTGCTGGCCGGAATGGACCTCACCGGCCCCTGCCAGGACCTCAACCTGCACACCGTCCTGGCCTGTATCCACCAAATCAGCAATTTTGGTGGATGCCAGCCGGTTTTAGCCATTCCATCCACCAAAAACGGCATTCCGGTGGATATGGCGAAAGCTATCGAAGAGAGTGGAAAAAGGACCGGGCTGTGGGGGAGATGGCAGCGCATCTGCAAGGAGCCCGAAGTCATCTGCGACATAGGCCACAATCCCCCGGCCCTGAAAGAAAACTTCGCCCGTCTCGGGAAGATGCTCCGGGATGGCCGGGAGCTGATAATAGTCTATGGCATAATGGCCGACAAGGATCTGGACGGAATAGCCCCGCTGATGCCCGCAGGGGCCAGATACATAGTAGCCGCGCCAGACAACCAGCGCGCCCTTCCGGCCGCCGAGCTGCTGGAAAAGCTCAAGGATCTCCGGCCCGAACTGGACTGCAGCAGCGAAAAAAGCGTAGCCGAAGCCGTGAGGCGCGCTTTGAGCTTGGCACAAGACTTGCCAAGTCCCCTCATATACATTGGCGGAAGCACCTTCGTGGTTGCCGAGGCCATGCCTTTGTTCAACGAAAGCAGCAAGTTATGAAACTTTTCAAATCACTGGCACTGTTACTGATGACCGCATTTATCCTTAGTTCTTCTTCATTACCCAAAGACAAGGACGACCATACCCTGGTAGCTCTATGGAAAGAGTATTACAACGCAAGACTGGCGGACAAACCCAAAACCCAGGCTACGGTGCTGGAAAAGATCAAGGTAGAAGCTAAGGCGAAGCATCTCAGCTGGGACTTCTATGATGCCACGGTGCGTTTGGCGAAAGTCCGGATTTCCGGCAACTGGAAGCTACGCGAGCAGGAGGAAGCCGCCCGGGACAAGGACCTGAAGGAATTCGGGGAGCCGATAGTTGAATTCTTCTTGATGAATATAAGCCATCAGCGGGACGATGAGAAGGTCAAAGCATTCATAGACGGGAACGAAGGGAAACTGAAGGAGGCTCACAATCCGGAATTCTACAAACACGACTCGCGCCTTAGAAGGAGATTGTATGGGCTTGTTCTGGCGGACAAGCTTTCGAACGATTACGAATACTGCCTCTGGAACCTCGGAGATGCCTCGAAGCTGGTGGAATATTTCAAGGACTATCCCCTTTCGGCTTTTGCAGAATACGAGAACATCGACAACTCCGAAGGCCGGAAAGAAGAGCTGGAAGCCTACTCTAAAAAGTGGCAGGGAAAAGCCGCCGGCCTGCTTGCAGAGCAGGATTTGCTGCAGTTGCGCTTCGACGAGCTGAACGAATATGAAAACGGACAGCGCAAGGGTAAATCCGCCGATTTCGAGGCCCTGCGGGACCAGTGCAAGGCACTGAACAGCAAGCGTGACGCCTTCAAAGCTGAAGAGAAAAAGATTGCCGCCTGCATAAAAAAGGCAGATGATCTTCTGAAAACCCTCGGGGGGAAAAATGCCGACATAAAAATAGAAGACAGCAAGGCTGAGCTTACGCTTCAGAATGTGGAAGCCCTGACCGTGCTTATACTCAAAGGAAAGGAAAAAGTCTGGGAGAAATACCTCACCAATCCCTACAAGAGCTATTACGCGGAAGACAAGCTGATGCTGGAACTTCCCAACCTCGCAGATGGGGACTATGAAGTAGATATCAAGTATGATAAGGCTTCGTCCAGTTTTGATAATAAGGAATATAAGAAATACACCATCTCTGCCAGCGTACGTAAGGATGCCGACGGAGTAGGAATCTGGGCGACGGATTTTGTGAGCGGAGAGCCTCTCGGGAAAGTGGATGTGGAATTGCTTAAAGACAACAAGACAGTCGAAAAAGCCAGTCTGGTCCTGAACGGACACACCCTGCTGCCGGCATCTATGGCAGCAAAGCTCAGAACGGGAAATGGCCATTACGCCATCCAGGTACGCAGCGGAAAAAGGGCATCCAAGCCCATCCAGCTATATTCCTGGGGATATGAGGATGTTGATGGTCAAAGGATGGAAGCCGAGCTGATGACCGACCGCGGAGCCTACAATCCGGACGAGACCATGCACTTCAAGGCCATATTGTACAAATACGGATACAGCTTGAAGTCTGTCGGCGCTGGGGTCAAGCTAAAGGCAGAGCTCTATGATGCCGAGGGCAAATTGGTAGAGACTCTGAAATTGACCACCAACGAATTCGGCAGCGTGGCCGGAGATATGATACTTAAGCGAGGCGGCAGGAACGGCTACTATGAACTCCGCCTGAGCAAGGATGGGAAAAACATTTGCACTCAGCTTGTCCGGGTAGATGACTTCGTGCTTCCCAGTTTCGACCTGGTCTTCGACAAAGAAAGCTCATTCGAGCGTCCCGTAAAGGAAATCAAGTACGGAGGCCGCCTATACTCGTATTCAGGGCACTCCCTGAGCGGATCTACCATAGTCTATAAGCTGCGGCATTATGGAGATATCTGGAAAGAAGGTGAGCTGCACCCCGACAAGGACGGCCGCTTCGATATCTCCTTTGTCCCGGACAGCGGTAACAGCGGCTACGACTACTACCAGCTGAATGTGAAGGTCATCGACAGTACCGGCGAGACCATGGAGTGGAACCGCGCCATCAACATACACCCTCTCGATGTCCCCCGGGTCGAGACCGAATACTTCTTCAAAGAGAAAGAAGGGCTCGGAAGCGAGCAGATGGAGCTGAAGGTAGTTGCCGGAAGCAAGCCTGTCTGGATGGTGGTGGAGGCCCACGGGACCGGCAACAAACTGCTATGGAGCCGGGTCGAACACTTCGTTCCGGAATCAGGACCTGCCAGCACTTGCATCAGCTACAAGATGAAGGAAGATGATCCCGAAACAATAAACATCTACGTACTCTACTTCCAGGACAAGAAAAGCTACAGCTACAGCTGCGAGCTCAGGAAGGAAGACCACAGATACGACCTTCCGCTCAGTTTCTCCCGCTTCCTGGACACCACAGCTCCGGGAGCCGGCTACAGCTTCGAGATAAAGACTCTCTCCGGTGTGGAATGCGCCGCAACGGTATTCGACAAGAGCACCGAGCGCTATTCTGCCAACAACTGGAACAGTTTCCGCGCGCAGCCCGTACCTTCGCCGTCCATCAGCAGGAACAGCCAGTGCGGCGTAGATAGCAGCAATGACAAGATGGTAGTTTTCGGTTACATCAAAAGCCGGGGACTTCTCAGAAGCAAGGCAACAGTCAATATGTCGATGATGGACAGCGCGGAAGTTGCAGTAGCTGAAGAAGCTGCGGATGCAACGGAAGACATGGTAGAAGCTGATATCCCCCTCCGCGAGAATTTCGCGAACACAATTGCCTGGGAGCCCTTCCTGCGCAGCGACGAGAACGGCATCGTCAAGTTCAACTTCACCAATGCCGACAAGCTCTCGACTTATTACGTGCAGATTTTCGCCCACGACAAGGCCCTGCGCAACGAGACCATACGCCGCGAAATGGTGGTAACCATACCGGTCAAGATCAGTCTCGTCGAGCCCAAGTTCCTCTATGAAGGGGACAGATATATGACCCGCATATCCCTCTCCAGCGCACTCTCGAAGGACATCAAGGGCAAACTTACCGTGAACGGCATTTCCCAGGATGTGATGGTACCCGCAAAGGGCAGCATCTCCAAGGACATAGAACTTAAGGCCAAGGGCGAGAAACTCGATATCAAGGCCGTGTTCCGCCCCGAATCCGGCAGCTTCGGATCCGACGGAGTGCTGGTGTCCGTGCCTGTGAAGAAAGCCGAGCAGAGCATCACCGAGGTCCATTCGGCAGTGCTGCTGGCCGGCGAGGACAAGGCCGCCCTGGAAGCCAGGCTCCGCGCGATGTTCGAGAATGTGGACGGGTCGGTTCCCAGCCTCGAAGAGATCGACATACGCAAGATGCTCTTCGACGCCATCCCCGAAGAACTGGAAATCCCCTGCGACAACGCCATATCCATCTCCCGCACCCTCTATGCCTGGTCCCTCTGCAAGCAGATGGGAGCATCTCCCTTCTTCGACAAGCCCGAGGCCGAGAATAAGTTGCTGGCCTGCAGGAATGCCGACGGAGGCTTCGGCTGGTTCCCCGGAATGAATTCTTCCGTGCTGGTGACGGCCGTGGTGCTGAGGCTGGTTCACGGGCTCGGAATAGTGGACGAGGCCGCCGCAGTGCACTTCATCGACAAGGAATACTTCCGCAAGGACAAGCAGGGATGGTGGTACAGGGGCATCTCCATGGCCCAGTATCTCCACGTACGCAGCCTCTTCCCCGAGGTCCCCTTCGAGGAAAAGACGGATGCAGATTTCCGGAAGGATGTCCGCAGCTACCTGGTTCCCAAGAACGAACGCGGAATGAACGGATGGATCTTCGGCAAGGCCCGCCGAGTGCAAACCCTGCACAATCTGGTTTCGAAGGAGGGCGGCATCGCCCTGGCATCCAAGCTGGGAATCAAGCTCGGAACCGCCTCCAAACTGCGCAAGTCGCTTGCCGCCGACGTGGAATCCCTCGTGGAATATGCCCAGCCTCACAAGTGCGGGGGGATGTACTATCCCAATGCCGTGATGCCTTGGCGCGGCCTGCTCGAGACCGAACTGGATGCGCATTGCGCGCTGATGGACATAATGGATTCCTACGGGCATCCGGAAATATCCAATGGAATCCGCCTGTGGATAATGATACAGAAAGAGACCCAGGACTGGAAGCAGTATCCCGGCTATATCGAGGCTCTGGGAGCAGTGCTGAACGGTCCTGAGGGCGTGCTGGACACCAAGGTCCTGGCCCTCAAGGCCAGCTACTGCTCGCCCTTCGAGAAGATACGCGCAGCCGGCAACGGCATGGGCATTGCCCGCCAGGCCGTCCCCGAAGTTCTGCGCATCGGCGACAGGCTGAAGCTCAGCTTCGACATCTCCAACGAAGAGAACCGCAGCTTCGTGAAAGTCACCCTCCCCTTCGGCGCAGGCCTGGTTCCGGTGAACCAGCTGTCCGGATACCGCTGGGGCTGCTACCGCAACGTGCTTTCCGACCGCATCGAGCTTTGGTACGAGGTTTATCCGGAAGAGAAGACCACGGTCTCCGAAGAGTTTTACGTGACCCGCGCCGGTTCGTTCCAGGCTCCGGTCGC
>JAILMV010000153.1 GCA_024692185.1 Bacteroidales bacterium
AAAGGCCGCCGGAATAGCCCTGAGCCGCCATCCGCGCAGTAGTTACTACATAGCAACAAAGCTCTCCAATTTCAGGGACAATACCAAGGAGGCCTCCATAAAGATGTATGAGGATTCCTTCGTGGAGATGCAGACCGACTATTTCGACTACTATCTGCTCCATTCTATCGGAAGGGGCGGGGAGAAGGCTTTCCGCCAGCGTTATGTGGAGAATGGGATGATGGATTTCCTTCGGGCCGAAAAAGCTAAGGGCCGTATCCGCAATATAGGATTCTCCTTCCACGGATCCAAGGAGGCCTTCGATTCCTTCATGCGCCTCTACGACGAAGGAGAGTTCGTATGGGACTTCTGCCAGATAGAGATGAACTATGTGGACTGGAAGCATGCCGACGGAGTGCGAAACGCAAATGCAGATTATCTCTATGCGGAACTCGAGAAGAGGAACATCCCCGTGGTAATAATGGAACCCCTGCTCGGAGGACGCCTCGCAAACGTGCCCATGGGCATCTCCCGTCAGATGAAGATGCGCGAGCCGGACAAGTCGGCGGCATCCTGGGCTTTCCGCTTCTGCGGCAGCTATCCCAACGTGCTCTGCATACTCAGCGGGATGACCTCCATGGACCCTCTGATGGAGAACGTGAAGACTTTCGGGCATTTCCAACCTCTTACGGAGGAGGAACTGGAATTTATGGAGATGATGGCCGTGCAGATGAAGGAGTATCCCCTTGTGAACTGCACCAACTGTAAGTATTGCATGCCCTGTCCCTGGGGAATCGACATTCCGGGTATATTCAAGCATTACAATACTTCCATCACTGATGGAACTTATGCCCAGAGTCCCGAGCAAAAGAACTACAGGAAACTGCGCAATGCCTATCTAAGCAGTTACGACAAAGCCATTCCTACGCTTCGCCAGGCCGATCATTGCATAGGATGCGGAGAGTGTCTGATACACTGTCCGCAAAGCATCGCCATACCGGACGAATTGCATCGTATCGACCAATATGTAGAACGTTTGAAGAAAAATGTGTAAATTCGCGCCCAGAATTAGTTAAGGATGAAAAAGAAAGTAGCGATACCCGTCATAGTGCTTGCCGTGCTGGTCATTGCAGCCGTCGTGGTTTTCTTTCTGATGAACGGAAGGAAGACGGTCCAGCTGGCCGAGCCTCCCGTCCCTTATGTCTCCGAAATAATCAGCGGCAGCAATTCCGCTGCCCACAAGCTGGTGGCCGCATATGACCCTAAGGATGCTTCAAAGGCAATTTTCGTATTCGGTTCGCGTTCCCGTACCAGTGCAATTGCCGCTGCCCTCCTGGAGTCCGATGCTTTCGATAACGTGGATGGTTCCGCAAAGGCCGATGGTCTTAAGGACCTGGCAGGCGAGACCATATGCACCGTTACCAACTTCTCCAATTTCGGAGAACTGGTAAATGACGGCCGTCTGGAAGATTTGCGCGAGCTGACTGCCCGCAACGTGCTTTCGGCAATGGATACCCTCTGCTACGTAAGTCCTTATGACCGTAGCGGAATGGGCAAGAAGCCTCTTGCCAAGATGATAATCCTTGGTTCAGCCTGCATGACCAAATATGGTCGCTACGACGTTGATTCGCTTTTCAATGCCCTTAATTGCAAGCTTCCGGTCCTGTCTCCTATGCAATTGATAGTGGACGAGGCTGTGGAAATGTCCAAAGGCAAGCAGATACTTACCGTCGGAGTGCTTGCCGGAAATGCCCCCGTGGATCTTTACGGTCCATATATCAAGGCCCGTGCAGCCAAGGCTGGAATCGACAGCGTACTCTGTGTTGGATTCAAGGCTCCCGAAGGGGAGGATCCTTTGCTTTCTTTCCTCGACCGTTATTCCGAACTCGGAATCAACCGCCCCTTGGACGTCATTCTCATAGATGACCTTGGAGTGGATCTTTCCTTGTTCTATGACTCCCTGTTGAGGATTACCTCGGTAATGAATGCCGAATCCCTGACATACGGCAATCTGATTTCCCCGGACTTCCGTATCATCGATTCCCGCAGCCGTATCTGCAGGGCAGTCTATTCCATCCTCCGCCAGCAAAACCTATTTACTCATCATATCTCCCAGCCCAGGCAGCTTGACTTCATGCTGATTCCCAGAGAGAACGGGGAAAGAGAATTGATGTTGATGCAGTATAACGAAAGATATATTCCCAAGAATAATTAATGTTCAAACTAACGATTAGCCCCGAAGAAATTGAGAAGTTGGAACCAGCGGGTTTTCCGGGGCAGATTCATGTTATATCCCATCCCGGGCTTGAGTTTTCCCGGGCTATTTCCTACCTTAAGAAACAAAAGGTAATAGGATTCGACACCGAAACCAAACCTGTGTTTTCGCCCGGACAGCACCATAACGGTGTTGCCCTGTTGCAGCTTTCCGGCCCCGACCAGGCCTTCCTCTTCCGCATACAGAAACTTAATCTCCGTTTCCGTATCTGCCGCATTCTTTCCAATCCCGAAATAATCAAGGTGGGTGCCGCTGCCTTGGACGATGTGCGAGGCCTTCAGCGCTACCGCAATTTCGAACCCCGCGGTTTCGTGGACCTTCAGAAGATGGTCTGGGAGTGGGGAATACGGGACAAGAGCGTGAAGAAAATGGCCGCCAACATACTTGGAGTCAGGATTTCCAAGAGCCAGCAGCTCTCCAACTGGGAGGCTGAGACCCTGAATCCGCATCAGCAGATGTATGCTGCCACCGATGCCTGGATCTGCAGGGAGATGTACCTGAAGCTGATGGAAAGCGAGAAGCATCCTCTGCGCCCCGAGGAGATGTATCCTCCGGAGCAGCTGCCTGCCGCCCTCCGCGAGAAACTGGAGAAGAAGGCAGAGGCCCCCGCAGCAGAAACTCCCGAAAAGAAGAAGAAAAGCGCAAAGCGTCGCAGATATTATAATAACAAGAAGAAAGCGTCCAATGAAAAAAATCTACCTGAAAAAGGGGCGTGACGAATCCGTCCGCCGTTTCCATCCCTGGGTGTTTTCCGGTGCCGTCGCCCAGACGGTAGGAAACCCTGCAGAAGGGGATGTGGTGGCCGTCTATTCTGCCGAAGGCGAATATCTTGCCTCCGGTCATTGGCAGATAGGCTCCATTTCCGTGAGGATACTTTCTTTCGACGGGGACCCGCTTTCTCCCACATTCTGGGAAGATACCCTTTCCGCAGCCCTGGCCGCCCGCAAGGCAATGGGCCTGACTGATTCTGCCAAGACCAATTGCTACCGTCTGGTGCATGGCGAGGGAGACGGCCTTCCAGGCTTGATTATCGACTATTACGACGGCGTATGTGTGCTGCAGGCCCATTCGGTGGGCATGTTCCGCGCCAAGAACCAGATCTGCGAAGCCCTGCAGAAGATTTATGGGGAGTCGCTCAAGGCCGTTTACGACAAGAGCAGCGGTACCGCTCCTTTCAAGGCCGGGCTCGAACTGGTGGATGGCTATCTCTGGCAGGCCCCCGGTTTCGAGGCCAAGGAGCAGGCAGTGCTGGAAAACGGTCATCAGTTCCTGGTGAACTGGACAGAAGGCCAGAAGACCGGTTTCTTCCTGGACCAGAGGGAAAACCGCGCCCTGGTGGAGCGTTATGCCCGCGGGCGCAACGTCCTGAACCTTTTCTGCTATACCGGAGGTTTTTCGGTTTACGCCCTGGGCGGGGGAGCAGTGCACGTGGACAGCGTGGACAGTTCTGCCAAAGCCATGGCCATGGTGGACAGGAATGTTGCCCTGAACGGCTTCACTCCTGAGCAGCACGGCTCCTATTGTGCAGATGCCATCGAGTTCCTCGCCGGCGTTGACGAGGCAAAATATGACCTTATAATAGTGGATCCGCCGGCCTTTGCCAAGCATCGCGGAGCCCTTCGCAACGCCCTCCGTGCCTATCAGCGCCTGAATGCCCGTGCCATAGAAAAAGTGGCTCCCGGCGGCTTCGTGTTCACCTTCTCCTGCTCCCAGGTAGTGGACAAGGAGGATTTCGCCCTCGCAGTGTTCTCGGCTGCTGCCAGCACCGGACGCAGGGTCCGGATACTCGACAGGCTCAACCAGCCTGCGGACCATGCAGTAAACATCTACCACCCCGAGGGAGAATACCTCAAGGGACTGCTTCTTTATGTAGAATAATTATTCCGGGTAGTGGAGATTCTCCGGTCCGGCGTGTTCCAGAAGCTCGACATACTTGGCTGCCTCGCGTCTGGCAGCAGGCAGGTCGTGCAGTTTCCAGTTTCCGCAATCCTTGGGTGCCGCACCCGGGACCTCTCCTTCGTAGGAGGCCACGAAGCGGAATGTGGCTATTATCAGGTCCAAGATGTCCTCGGGCTCAAGGTCGCCTTTCATCAGCAGATAATTGCCCGTAAGGCAGCCCATGGGCCCCCAATACACTATCTTGTCCTTCCATACGGGGTCGTTGCGCAGATAGGTGGCGGCCAGATGCTCTATGGTATGGATGGCACCGTTTTCCAGCACTGGTTCGCGGTTGGGCTCTTTCATCCTGATGTCGAAAGTGGTGACGGTTTCGCCGCCAACTTGGTCTTTACGAGAAACGTAGATGCCACGCAGCAGGCGCAGGTGGTCGATAGTGAAACTGGGAATCTTATCCATACCGCAAAAATACTGAAAAATACATTAACTTTGTATTATGAAAACCCTAATAACCTTTTTCCTTTTACTCTCAGGCATAGTTCCCCTTCACCGGGACATCACAGTAAGCTCCGTCGGGGTTCAGGACAAGCGCACGGAAGTAGTCTTCTTCCCGGATGAGGCATCCGCAGTCAAAAACAACATCGAATCAAGTCCGTTCTACGAAAGCCTTAATGGCGAATGGGATTTCCTGTATTTCGACAGCGAGAAACAGGTTCCCGAGGACCTATCTGCCCAGAGCTGGAACAAGATAAAGGTTCCCGGCAACTGGGAAGTGCAGGGCTGGGGAACTCCCATTTACGTGAATACCACATACGAATTCGCTCCCTTCGAACAGCAGCCTCCGACCCTTCCGGAAGATATCCCCGTGGGTATCTACCGCAGAAATTTCACCGTTCCCGAGGCCTGGGCCGGCAGGGAAATCTACCTGAACCTCTGCGCCGTGAAATCCGGAGTCTATACCTTCCTGAACGGTAAACAGATAGCTTACAGCGAGGATTCCAAGGACCTTGCCCGCATCGATATCACCCCTTATCTGAGGGAGGGGGAGAATGAGCTTGTTCTCAAGATGACCCGCTGGAGCACAGGCTCCTGGCTGGAATGCCAAGATTTCTGGAGGCTCAGCGGAATAGAGAGGGATGTGTACCTTTCTTCCGAAAAGACCAGGCAGGACTTCGATTTCGAGGTGGTATCCACCCTCGACGAAAGCTGCAGCGTCGGCGATTTCCGCCTCTATGCCAACGAAGGTACTTCCTTCCGCCTGCTGGACAAGGATGGCAGCGCCGTCGCCGAAGGCAAGGTTCCTTTCGAAGGGAAGATTCCCGCTGTCCGCAAGTGGAGTGCGGAATTCCCCGAACTCTATACCCTCGTGCTCGAGAAGGATGGCGAATATGCCCGTTTCGACCTGGGCTTCCGCCGCATCGAGATAAAGGAAGGTGTATTATACTTCAATGGCCAGCCCATCAAGTTCAAGGGCGTGAATCTCCACGAGCACAACGAGTTCACCGGCCATTATACCGACAGGGACTACATCCGCCGCAGCCTGCTGGTGATGAAGCAGCTGAACGTGAATGCCATCCGTACCTGCCATTATCCCCAGCCCCGCGCTTTCTATGAGCTCTGCGACAGTCTGGGCTTCTATGTTTACGACGAGGCCAACATAGAAAGCCACGGAATGCGCTACGGCGAGCGTTCGCTTGCAAAGCATTCCGAGTGGTTCGCAAAGCACAAGGACAGGACACTGAACATGTATATGCGTACGCGCAACTATCCCTGCGTAACCCTGCTTTCGCTCGGTAACGAGGCCGGTATGGGCGTGAACTTCATGGGCACTTACAAGATGCTCAAAGACTTCGAGAAAGGCAAGATGAACCGTCCCGTGGTTTACGAACGTGCCGAAGGAGGGGACGGAACCGACATCTTCAATCCCATGTATCCCGATCTCAACGACCTCCGTTATGTGATAGCGGAGAATCCTTTCGGAAAACCCTTTGTCAGCTGCGAGTATTCCCACGCCATGGGCAATTCCAACGGCTCTTTCGACCTGATGTGGCAGCTGTTTTACAGCAATCCCCGCATGCAGGGAGGCTGCATCTGGGACTGGGTTGACCAGGGCCTTGCAGTAAAGGATGCCAAGGGCCGCAAATATTGGACTTACGGCGGAGACTATGGCGATATCGAAAAGGATCCTTCCACCTGGTTCGCAGACCGCAACTTCTGCTGCAACGGCGTGGTCAATCCCGATCTGGACCTTCATCCTGCCGCTGCCGAAATCAAATACTGGTATCAGAACGTATCGATCAGCGCCGCAGATGCCGTGGGTAAGTTCAATGTGCTGAACCGCAATTATTTCCGTTCTCTTGATCTCTACGATTTTGCATGGACCCTGTATTGTGACGGAAAAGAGCTCAAGTCCGGAGAACTGGATTTCGCTACCGCCCCTCAGAGCAGTGAGGAATTCAGCATAGATCTTCCTGAAATGGAGGAAGGACATAGCTGGTACATCAATTTCATCGTGAGCAATGCCGGAGCCCAGCCCGCTTTGGAGGAAGGTTTCCCCCTGGCATCCGATCAGGTGGTATTCTCCCGTGCAGAGGCTCCCAAGGCTGCCCGGAAAGTTGGCAAGGTCAAGAGCAAAGTGCTTTCCGATGGCAGGATAGTCCTCAAAGGCAAGCGTTCCAAGCTGGTGTTCGACCCCAAGGAGGGCAAGGTGCTATCTTTCCGCAGCCGCGGCAAGAACATCTTCCTCAAGTCCTACGGCCTTAAGCCCAACTTCTGGCGTGCGCCCATAGACAATGACTGGGGCAACAAATATCCTTACCGCGCAGGGGAGTGGAAGAATGATCCCGTAGTCAGGAACGTGGAAATCCGCGAAGGGGAGAATGCTGCTGCGATAGTCGTGGAATATGCCCTTCCAAAGAGCTGCGTCGCCACTATCAGCTACGAACTAAGCTATGCGGGCGACCTCAAGCTCAGCACCGATTTCAAGGGTTCCGACGAAAAGGCTGTCGAAGTTCCCCGTGTAGGATTCAGAACCCGTATGAAAGCTTCTGCCGACCATTTCAGCTACTTCGGGCGCGGCCCGGTGGAAAACTACATCGACCGCAATACAGCGGCCTTCCTGGGCCTTTATGAGGGCAGAGCGGAAGAGGAACTCTATCCTTACGTTCGCCCCCAGGAAAGCGGACATCACAGCGATTGCGACTGGCTGGAGATTGGAAATGCCCATGTCTTTGCCGTATCTGAACCCTTCGAATTCAACGCCCTGCGTGCTTCCATCGAGGACCTCGACCCCCACAACGAAGACGGCAGCCGCATCTGGGGTCATGTCAACGACATCCCTGTTAGAAACTATGTCGAGCTATGCCTCGACGGCGCAATGACCGGTGTCGGCGGCTACGACAGCTGGGGCGCCAGACCCGAACCTTGCCGTACAATCTATAGCAATAAGGATTATCACTTCGAGTTACTGATAGGCCGCAAGTAGGGTCTTGTACGCCTTGACTTTAAGGCAGG
>JAILMV010000199.1 GCA_024692185.1 Bacteroidales bacterium
TGCTGGCTCGAAGTCGTAATCTGGATATTCTCCAGGGGGATCGCAGCCTTACCGGACGTACCATAAAGCCAAGGCGCATACCAACGCGACAGAGCCTCCCTCAACTCCGGGACGCCCTGGGTGCCGCCATACTGCAGCGCACGCGCCCCATACTTCTCCACCACGGTCCGGGTCAGAGCCTCCATCTCCCCGAGAGGGAAGGTAGATGCATCCGGGTATCCCCCGGCGAACGAATAGATCGACGCAAGGTCCACCTTGCGGAAGATCTCGCGCACCGGAGAGCGCATAAACGACGGAACGTCGTCGGAGAAGAAATCTTTATAGTCCATAATTACACAAAGATAACAAAATTGACTAACTTCGCAGCCAAGTTGGTAATGTATTATGAGGAGTGAAAAACTGGCTGGGCACCTGGCCATCGCCGCAACCTATGTCATATTCGGTCTGAACATCGTATTCTGCAAGGACATTGCAAACAATGCGGTGGTGCGGCCCATAGTGCTTTTCACCCTGAGGGCCATAGGAGCCAGCCTGCTTTTCTGGCTGCTGGGCCTGGTGCTGCCGAAGGAAAAAGTAGAGAGAAAGGACCTGCCGAAAATAGCCCTGGCCGCGTTCGTGGGCCTGCTGGTACCCCAACTCACCTTCCTGATGGCCATCACCGTTTCCAGTCCCATCGACACCGCCATAATGGGCACCCTAGGCCCCATCTTCACCATGTTCTTCGCCTTCTTCTTCCTGAAAGAACCCATCACCGGAAAGAAGGCCGGCGGAGTGGCGCTGAGCTTTGTGGGAGTGCTCTTCCTGATATACAATTCGGTGCATGCCGGAGGGGTGCAGGAGACATCTACCGGCGGATTCATACTGCTGCTCATAAACAGCATCAGCTTCGCATTCTACCTGGGAGTATTCCGCCCGCTGATCTCGAAATACAGCGTGGTGACCTTCATGAAATGGATGTTCCTCTTCGCCCTGCTGATGTCGCTGCCCTTCTCAGCTAAAGGAATCATCTCCACCGACTATGCCGCCATCCCCTCGGAAGTATGCTGGGAGATAGGCTACCTGATTTTCTTCGCAACCTTCGTCGCCTACTTCCTCATACCCTTCGGTCAGAAGCGCCTGCGCCCTACCCTGGTGAGCATGTACACCTATCTGCAGCCCATAATTGCCGCAATCATCAGCATCTGGGCCGGGCTCGACGTGCTGAGCTGGCAGAAGATACTCGCCACCTCACTCATAGTGTGCGGGGTTGTGCTCGTCGGCCGCAGCCGTGCGGCAAATACTATTTCCTAGTAATCTTGGCGCCCAGAGCGTTCAGACGGA
Source organism: Bacteroidales bacterium (assembly GCA_024692185.1). GTDB lineage: Bacteria > Bacteroidota > Bacteroidia > Bacteroidales > UBA932 > Cryptobacteroides. The sequence continues at coordinate 1,321 of JAILMV010000199.1, forward strand.
CGTCGATATCCTCGTATCCGCGGTCTATCTGCTCGATGTTGTCGATCTCGGAAGTGCCCTTCGCGCTCATTGCGGCCAGCAGCATGGCGATACCTGCGCGGATATCCGGCGAGGTCATGCGGTTGGCACGCAGCTGGAATTTGTGGTCGTGGCCTATGACCACGGCACGGTGGGGGTCGCAGAGGATGATCTGTGCGCCCATGTCGATCAGTTTATCGGTGAAGAACAGACGGCTCTCGAACATCTTCTGGTGGATGAGCACGCTGCCCTTGCACTGGGTGGCCACCACCAGCAGCACGCTCAGCAGGTCCGGGGTCAGGCCCGGCCAGGGGGCGTCCGCTATGGTCATGATGGATCCGTCGATGAAGGATTCAATCTCGTAGCTCTCCTGCGCAGGGACGTAGATGTCATCTCCCCTCTGCTCGAGCTTGACGCCAATGCGGCGGAAGGCCTCGGGGATGATGCCCAGGTCGGGGTAGGAGACATTCTTGATGGTAAGCTCGCTCTGGGTGATGGCGGCCAGGCCGATGAAGGACCCGACCTCAATCATATCCGGGAGGATGCGGTGGTTGGCACCGTGGAGTTTCTTGACTCCGTGGATGGTCAGCAGGTTGCTGCCTATGCCCTCGATATTGGCACCCATGGAGTTCAGCATGCGGAAGAGCTGGTGCAGATAAGGCTCGCAGGCCGCATTGTAGATGTTGGTAGCTCCCTCGGCGACGGATGCTGCCATCACGATATTGGCCGTACCGGTCACGGAGGCCTCGTCCAGCAGCATGTATACGCCTTTCAGGCCCTTGGGGGCGGTCAGATGATAGGCGCGGCGCTCCTTGTCGTATTCGTAGGTTGCGCCGAGCTTGACGAAGCCCTCGATATGGGTATCCACGCGGCGGCGGCCGATCTTGTCCCCGCCGGGCTTG
>JAILMV010000088.1 GCA_024692185.1 Bacteroidales bacterium
CGCTACCAAGACATCAAGGACGGCGCGGATTTGCTGTTTGTGATGAGGTAGTTATGAAAATTCTCTCCGATTGATTGAATTACAGCAACTTACGTTATTATCCAAAACGGATTATCCGATTTGGATAATCCGTTTTGGATAATTTTACCGTTATTTGTCAAAAAGAAGCCGGCCCATATGGGTCGGCTTCTTAATATGAGAACTAGAATCAGTTGCGTACTAGCAGGAATCCAGGATTGTCAGCAGTATTGACGTTGCACTGATGTATTACGTCGTATGATGTGGTGTTGACAGATGCGAAATCCGCTGCGGTAGGTGTGGCCGACTTACAGGCGCAGAATGACATTCCCAGAACGTCCTTTCCGTCCATCTTTCTCCAGTCGGCTTTTCCGTAGTGCATATTGCTCAGGTCATCAACCGTGAACCACAACCATCCATAATTAGTACCGCCGTTGAACGGGAAAGGACAGAAGTTGTAAGAAGTCCAACCATTGCCAAGTTCAGGCAGCAATACAAGATAATCGTATCCGGCCTTACCTGTACTCACGGCCTGTGCCTTATTTCCATTGAAGAAGATACCGAAACGATAGCTCTTGGCATCATAATCCACCTCCGCATACGCTTCTGCAACATAGGTCTTTACAAGACCAGCGACAGTGAGGTTGTTCGTAATATCCTTTGAGCCGTCATTGGCTGTAGTGCCTTGTGTCGTAGTTCCAATGGTAAGAGGAATAACCTGTGCGTTACTGTTAGCTGTGAAGCCCAGATTCTTGTTTGAGGCGAAGAGCTTGGTAGTTATTGTCCAGGATCCGGCAAAGTCCTTGACCTCAACCTGAGTGACCGTCAGCTTACTGCCGTTAGTGAACTCGATAGTTGCGGTACGAGGTTTACCGGTGGTGTTGGCTTCCCAAGTGACAACCTTATCCTTTGCACTGTAAGTAAGGAAGGCTTCGGTCTTGTCGGTCTCATCGCCAAGGATGGCACGATAACCGGCGACATCCTTCTTCCAGATTTCAACCACTTCCACATGATCGGGCACGCGGACCTTTACGTTAACGACGCAGGTAGCAGTCTTACCTCCATCGACGGTCGTTGCCGTGATGTTTGCCTGGCCCTTTGACTTGGCAGTAACCTTGCCTGTGGCATCGACGATGGCAATATCTGGTTTATCAGTAGTCCATGTAACTGCTTGGTTGGACGCAGTCCCAGGTGATACCGTGGCCACAAGAGTGATAGCTTCATCTTCAACCAATTCGACAGAGTCCTTGTTTAAACTAACGGATTCAACAGGCACAGCCGTAACTGTTACAGGGCATTCGGCCGTGAACTTACCGTCGCTGGTAGTAGCAGTAATGGTGGTTGTACCGACGTTCTTTCCCTCAACCAGACCTTGGCTGGTCACGGTGGCGATATTCTTATCCTTGGTTGCCCAAGTGACTGCTTTGCTCGTAGCATTATCCGGTACAAGGACAGCTGTCAACTCAGCAAAAGCATGGTGTTGCAATGTGAGCGAAGCAGGAGAAATGGAGATGCCCTCGGCTTTAACCACGTTGGCAATCTTGTCTTCCTTCTGGCAAGAACTCACGGCAAATAGCACGAATATGGCTGCTATTGCGAATACAAATAATTTTTTCATAATCGTTCTGTGTTTTAGTCGGCCCAATGTGTGTTGGTCTGTCTCTCATCCACAGGAATATCAAGCACCATCTGATCGAGCGAGAGAGTGCCGGTCTTCCAATAGTGATTGGTTGAACTGCTGCGGTCGACGGTAATTCCCCAACGCTTGTTATTGTAGAATTCGCGTCCACCTTCGAGCCAAAGTTCGACGCGGGTCTGGAACTGAACCATCTGAAGGGCGGTCATTCCGGACATTCCGCTATAGTTTGCGCAAGTCAGAGTGGGCTGTCCAGCCTTAGTGCGAGCCTTGAGCAGAAGATCAAGTGTTGCCTTGGCATCGACATCCTTGCCATCCTGCGCCTGAGCCTCCGCGAGCATGAGATAAGCCTCGGATGCACGGAAGATAACGTTATCGCATTCCATATGGTTGGTGCGCGCGCTACGACCCTTAGCAATTGTTGCAGCCCATTTCAGGTTGGCATACTTAGGAATAGTGCGAGTATAGATCTTCGTGGCCGCATCATCCGTGATGTAGGTATAGGAGCCTTCGTCGGTAGTGAAGCAATCCTTGCGGAAGTCGTTGTTATCAAGCTTCTCATAGAGACGGTTGTCGATACAAGGAGCTTCCTGGCTGTAACCAGCGTAACCGGGCGCAAACACGTTAGCAAAACTGTTCATGTAAGTGTTGGCATTCGAGCCGTTTACAAAGCCCATGATAACCTCGGGGTTGTTCTCAAGAGTCTGGAAGGCATTGTTTTCGGCCTTCAGTTCCTTTGTTCCAGTGCAATATGCATTCAAATCACCAGCCTTTGCTCCGTAATTAGCTTCAGCAATGAGAGTCGGGAAGTGATCCACGATATCCTGAGCTGCGGTTTTGGCTGTTGTCCATTCGCCAGCCTGGAGAGCGGCACGAGCAAGAAGGAACTGCGCTACGCCGAGATCGATATCATTCGTCACAGCGGTGTAACCTTTGTCCGCATCATCCGCTCCGGCTTCGGTAAGGAGCTCAACAGCTTCTTTAAGGTCGGTAAGGATGAAATCGTAGGTTGCAACGGCAGAGGAGATAGGAGCCGGGGTATTCAAACCGGAAGTCTTATAGATAGGCATTCCTTTCCCGTCCTTTCCTCCTTGCATGTATGCAGGTTGGAAACGTTCCATGAGCTGAATATAGGCATATCCACGCAGAGCGAGGGCCTGACCACGGAAACGAGCAATTTTCTTGCTGGTCTTGGCCGCATCAGCGGTCATGAATCGAAGAACCTTGTTTGCTGCGGTAAGCTGAGCGCCGCCCATGGCGAAGTAAGGCCAGGTGACACGGGACAGTCTGTAAGTAGCTTCTGCATCGATCTTGTATGCAGTGGCGTGTGTAGAGGTGGCGGTAGCTTCGGTTCCGATTAGAGCATCATTGCCGCGCATGCACATCAGGAAATCCTGATCTACCTGGGAGTTCATATTCATATCAGAATAACCACTCCAACTTTGGCCGGCAATATTGAAGTTGGTATTAAGTGTGTTACCAACACCGGAAATAATAAGGTCCTTGGCTGCATCGTCGTCACCTTCAAGGATTTCAGTTACTTCCTCATCCGTAAGCTTGTTCGGATTCGTCACATCCAAAGTGTGACAGGAAGTAAAAACAATAGCTGAAAGGGCTAGAATATTGAGAATATATGTTTTCATAACTAGAAGTCAAGATTGATACCGATGGTAAAGGTTCTCATCGCAGGGAAGATGTATTCATCTACGTCGGCATAACCGCCCTGGATGGACATTGCAGGATCAACCGCAGGGGCTGCTGAAAGCAGGAAGAGGTTGTCTGCAGAAGCAAAGACACGCATACCGCTTACTGCCTTGACACCAAGTTTCTGGAAGAAAGCCTTGGGAGCAGTATAGCTGACCGTGATATTTTTCAGACGAAGATAGGATGCGCTGAAAAGTGCCCTATCGGTGAAGCTCCAACTCTGGTTGGCGGTGGAAGTTCCGGAGAACTTAGTGCCATCACCAGCAGGATACCACTGCATAGGGAACTCTGCGCCAGTGTTACCCGGAGTCCAGGTATTACCCTTAACTCTCTTGGAAACATTCATAGAGCTATACCATACCGAAGTATTCTTGGTAGGGTTATACAGATACTGTGCATAGTCACGGAGGAAAAACTTACCACCGAGCTGATATGCAAACTGAGCACTGAAACTCCAATTCTTCCATGTCAGACTTGTGCTGAAACCACCGACAAGTTCGGGAAGAGCATCGCCGACTTCCTGTTTGGTAGCCTCTGCGTAGTTGTTGGTCTTGACCTTGTCACCGACCTTCTTTCCTGCATACCATGCACTGCCACCAGCTGCAACCCTGTCAGCATCTGCATTGAGGTCTTTCTGCTGAATGGTCTTCCAATAGAGAGGCAAGCCATTTTCATCTATGCCGGCATAACTATACATATAGAGGTTATACCAGTCGCGACCTACACCGCGGAGGAAAGAATGCTGTGACTGTCCGCCGACACCACCTGCCGCCAAGGACCAGCTTTCACCACTACCAGCCTCAAATGTGCCCTTAGGAAGTCCTTCAACCTGTGCGGGAACTGCATCAGCAGGCAGACCAGTTAGAATAGTGTTGTAATGGGTGGCGTTAAAGCTAACATTCCACCTGAGATCGGAAGTGCGGATAACATCGGCATTGATATCAATTTCAATACCGCGGTTGGTAAGTTCGGCGCAATTCTGTTTGATGGTCTTCTGTCCGGTTGCAAGATAGGACAGAGGTTTGTTGAAGAAGGAGTTCTCCGTAACCCTGTTGAAGTAGTCTAACGTGATGTCAACCCTGTTGAAGAGTGTGAGATCAAGACCGAGGTCGAAAGTATTTGTGTTCTCCCAGGTAAGCAGGGTGTTCTTCATAGCGTCCATAACCATCTTGGTCGTTACAGGTGCACCACCAGCGCCTGTAGTCTCAGCATAGGTTGCGCTGTAAGTCCAAGTGTTGTATGTATCATAGCGACCAACGCCGTTCTGATTACCAATAACACCGTAGCTGGCACGGAGTTTTCCGTTTGTCAGCCAATCGTGAGCTTCTTCCAGGAAGGATTCCGAAGAGAAACGCCAGCCCGCTCCTACACTCCAGAAGTTACCCCAGCGATTTGCTGCACGGAACTTCGAAGATCCGTCACGACGGAAGGATGCGGAAGCATAGTATTTTTGGTCATAGATATAGTTGGCACGACCGAGATACGACATCATACGCTCGACACCCAGCTCATAGCCATAAGAAGGAGCAGAACCTGTCCATGCTCCGAAACGTCCTACGAAGTTGCCGGTTTTCAGGAGGCCGGGATAGAGTTCCTTGTAGGTGCCCCAGCCCACGTACTGCATCGTGTAATCATTGTATTCAGTAAGGGCAATGGCATCCACGTGGTGCTTGCCGAAGTCCTGGACATAGCTGATTCTGTTCTGGATATTGTAAATCTGGTACTGGTACAGACGTTTTCCCCAATAGCCCTTTTCACTCACATAGTTGGATCGTCCTGCAGTGCCGTTATGATAACGGGTCATCATATTGTTGATGAGGTCGTAGGAGAAGTCGAACCTGTAGGTAAAATGCTGAAGGAATGGAATTTCAGCATATGTACGGGTATTGAGAGTGCTTACAAGATCCTGACGGATATCGTGCTTGAGAGCATACCAGATATCGGTGGAACCATAGTTTGCGCCGGTAGGGCCAAAAGGAGAATAGCTGTCACCAGCATAAACATTGCGTATCTTTTCACCGTTTGCGTCATAAATAAAGTTGCCGTTTTTGTCATGAGCATAGAACGGGAACATATCGTTTGCACCGTTGACGAAACGAGGAATGGAGCCCTGATTGGAACCAGCGTTACGGGCGCCCCATGCTCCACCCATATAGTCAGTCTTCGAGCGGGTGAATGCCACGTTCGCACCGACCTTGAGCCAAGGGAACAACTGAGCGTTAACGTGAGCACGGCCAGTAATACGGTCGAACTTGGAACTAGGGACATAGGAGGGATCGGAGAGATATCCTACGGAGAAGTAGTGATTCTCCTTTTCATTACCACCACTGGCGGTAATATCGTATTGCTGACGGAAACCCACCTTGAAAATTGCATCCGAATAGGTGTCCGTATAGAGAAGTTTAGCTGCAGGATTCAACTTGCCGTCAAGACCTACAAGATACGCACCTTCAGGAATGGTACCGGAAACCGTAGCATCGGAACCGGTATGGGTGATAGAATCAAAATCAAGTCCGGGAACGCTGTAAGCAAGGTAGTTACCAAGAACATTGCGGCCGAAATTGGTATTGCTTCCTATGTAATCGAAAAGATGCTGGCTAGCAAACTTAGCAGCTTCTTCATGGCTGACATTAGGAGTTTCGATGTTGGTGTAGTATTGACCAGTAGTGTTGTCCAATGCAGGTCCTACGGATCCGTTGGCCGAGAAACGATAAGAGTTGTAGATGCCCTGCCACACATACTCATAGAGATCTTTTGCACTGGTAATCTGTCCATTAGCATAAGTACCAGGAGTATTGACACCGAACCTTGTCTGGAAATTGACCTTGGTCTTTCCGGCCTGTCCTGACTTGGTGGTGACGAGCACGACACCATTGGCGCCACGGGAACCGTAGATGGCAGTTGAAGCAGCATCCTTCAGAACGGTCACGGACGCGATATCCTCAGAACTAAGCTGAGAGAGAGGATTATCGTTCTGAGCGGGAATGCCATCGATTACGATAAGTGCATTGGAATTACCTGCTTCTGTCGAACCGAGACCGCGAACGCGGATACCGGCATCGACACCAGGCTGTGCATCGACGATGGAGTAAACCAGACCCGGGATTGCACCTTCGAGAACCTTGGTGGCAGAAGATGTGTTCTGGGCGGCAATAAGCTTGTTGTCAATCTGGGTCAGGGAGCCGGTGAGGTCTTTTCTCTTAGCAGAGCCGTAACCTACGACAACCACGTCATCCAAGAAAAGAGCGTCTTCCTCAAGAACAACATTGTACTGACCGGCTCTGTTGACAGTTACCTGCTGAGTGGCATAGCCGATGCTTGAGAATTCAAGGACAGCACCTGACTTCACGTTGGATAGTTTCCAGTTACCGTCCAAGTCTGTAGTAGTGCCTGCAGTCGTTCCCTTGATGAGAACTCCGACACCTACGACGGGTTCGCCTTTCGAATCGACCACCTTACCGGTGACGATATTCTGGGCGAAGGCTTGCGCTCCTAAAAGAAGGAGGGCAAGCGTTACCATAATGAAACGTTTTACCATAAACAATAGTTAATAAATAGGTATAGTTCGGTATTAATTACCTTGGTTAAAATTGCAAGTGTTCTTTTACAATATTCGCGAAAACTTTCAACTTAAGCAAGCATACAGCAAAAAAATTTGAAGGCTCCGGGTTCCGTGTACGCACACGGTCAGTTTTTAACCCTCAGGGTCACGTGCTTAAGGTCTTTTTCGTCGGATGACGAACCGACCATAAGCGAGAATTCTCCGGGCTCCACGGTCCACTCTTCGTCCGATCCCCAGCAGGAGAGCATATCGGGTGTGATCCCGAAACTGAGTTCCCGGCTCTCGCCTGCCTCCAGCCAGACTTTCTGCACTGCTTTCAGTTCCTTCACCGGCCTGGTTACCGAGCCGTACTCGTCGCGTATGTAGAGTTGCACGGCTTCGGCGCCGTCCATAGGTCCGGCGTTGCGCACGGTCACTTTCAGCATCACGCTGCCATCGGCATCCATCTCGTCCGCACTCAGCACCGGTTCTCCGTATTCGAAGCTGCTGTAGCTCAGTCCGTATCCGAAGGGATAGAGGGGGCCCTGCTCCGCGAGCGCGAAGTGCCTGGAGTACTGGGAGTGCTTATGGTTGTACACACACTGTATCTGTCCTGCGTTGCGGGGGATGGTCACGGGGAGCTTTCC
>JAILMV010000185.1 GCA_024692185.1 Bacteroidales bacterium
AGTCAATGTCCTTCTTAATGTCTCTGAGATTCATGTCTTTCTGAATTAATTCGGGGGCAAAGATAGCAATTTTTTTTTGAATCTGCGAATCAGGCGTCGTCAGTCTATTGAGAAGACGGCACGGATAGGGGTGCCATAGTAATATTCTTCCTCGCGTTCGTTACAGTCGCGATGCGTAAATATGAAGGTATAGCCAGATTCGTGTACGCCCGGGGTAGCGCTCCAATAGGTGCCGCTGCTCCCCATAAAGGTGTATTCATGGCCGTTGCCGTGGCACAGGGAACCGGCAGTCGGGAGGAACAGCTCCGCTCCGTTGATCTTGCTGATAAAGGGCATTCCACCCTCATCCGTCCCGAGATCGACGTCTCTTTCACCATTATCGCCGAATCCTTCGGTCTTTGCCAGAAGAGATGTGAATTCATCGATTACAGGCATGCGCCAAAGGCCCTTTAGGTTTACGTGGGCGGCGTCGTATTCGGGTTTGAGTCTCGGAGGCCAGCAAGTATCATCCAGCTCGTAGTCCATGGAGCGCGACTCGTAGAAATCGTGGTCGTCCTCGATGCCCGTGTAGTTGTAGGGTTCGCCCAAAAGAGCATAGCCTCTGGTAGAGCCGAAGGCGAAATACAGTCCATAGCTTCCCTCACCTCTTTCGGCGGTGGCTCCGACATTGCGCCGCGCCCACATCAGGCGTTTTCCATTTTCGTCGTGCATACCCAGATCTGCGTATTCCATAGTTTTCCAGACATAAGGAGAAGTGATATTTCCAAGCCCTATGTATTTGTTCTGGCTGATGGTCCTCTCCCCTGCGTCGCGGGTATAAAGGACGCAGTCGGTGACGTCATTGACGGAGAATTGGTAATCCGCAGGCGTTCCAACTACGCTGGCGTCCAGAATTCCGGAGAAACTGAGGATGGGCGTGCTGCCGCTGGTGTTGTCTTCGTATCCGCGGATGGCCTTGCCCTTGTCGTTGACGGTCGTGAGGACCTCCCCGTCGATGTCGACTCCCAGGACGACGAGACGCTTCACGTGGTCCTGATAGAGTTCGTAATGATTTCCGGAGGTAAATCCGGATACGTCAAAATGGATGAGCTTGTCACCGCCGGTCAGGATCGGCGCCGTGAGCACCAGGTCGGCATCCAGCTCCCCTTCGGAGACAGTATAATTGACGTCCTCTGCCATCAGAAAATAGCCGTTGTATTCCAGGTCTTCATCTCCTTTGGTGAAGATGCGCTGGTCGCCGCTCATTCGGATGGATGCGCCGTTGCCGTAAGGGAGGAAGACGGCGGTCATCTCCTTGGCTTCGGCATCCTCCAGGTCGGAGATCTCGAGTCCGTTCTGCGGCAGCGCAGTCCATTTACGCATGCTGCCGTCATAAGCCAGTTCCAAGAACTTGTCGGAGCTGTCGAGGTCCTTGAAAAACAGGTAGATCATGTCACCGTCGGCCCATCCGGTCTTGACGGTCGCCTTGGAACCGCCGAAATCATCGGAGCGGGTGACGCGGATGTTTATGGGAAATCCGTTTTCCTGCTGGGGTTTGGATTCTTTGGAGCAGGAGCAGAGCGCTGCGAAAGCGCATAAGATCAATAAAACCTTTTTCATTGCAATGCCCTCCTTTTTACCAATCTTCTCCGGTTCCGGAGAAAGGTATGTCATACAATTCGGGGCTTAAGCAGACTAAGCCCCTTGAAATCACCTCGACCTTCTCCACTTCGGGAGGGCAATAGGCTTTTTTGCCGTTGTTAATCATTTGCTTTATGTCTAGCTTACAGTAAATTATCAAAAGTAGCAAGGGCTGTCCTTGATGGGGATGGCCTTGAGCTCTCCGTCGGAAAGGTGGCCTATGATGCGGCGGATGTGGAGGATGTTGCGGCCGTAGTAGTCCTTCTCCCCGGGAAGGAGGGAATTGATGCGCACCAGCTGGGAGGCGTGGATGATTTTATGCTCGCCTATGCAGATTGCCACGTGGCCGACGGAACTGTCCCCGAAGAAGACCAGATCCCCCGCCTGCATCTGCTCGAAAGGCACTTCCACTCCGCATTTCACCTGCAGGGAAGCATCCCTGGGCAGGAGGATGCCGTTCATGAAATAGCAGAATCCGCTGAGGCCGCTGCAATCGAAATGCCCCGGGGACATCCCTCCCCAGAGGTAGGGAACGCCGAGATAGCAGCGGGCCAGGGAAACAATGTCGCCGGCCTTGTCCGCACCGGATTCGGCCGCCTCCTGCTCCGCCCATCCCTCGAATTCCTTAACGCTGAACTTATCCACGCTGCCTTTGCGCCCGTCGGGGAGCATTATCTTGACGCCGTATTTATCGGCCGCCCCGTCCGCAAGCACGATGTTGCCCTTGAGCAGGGTGGTGACTACGTTGTCGCTGCCGGAACCCAGGCCGTCTTCCACCACGGCCCTCTCTGCCATAACTATGTATTTCCTGGCTTTCAGATACTTCTGGGCCTCTTTCCGGCTCATTGGGCAAAGGGTAGAGCCGTAGAGTTTGGAGGCTTTCTGCTCCTCGGGGCCGAGTTCGCGGGTGGGAGCCAGGGCCAGTTCGTTGACCCATCCCTCGTAGGGTTCCGGGGTCTTGATGCGCACCCAGTAGCCCTTGCGCTCCAGCACCTGCACCAGGGTTCCCATCCGGGTCTGGCTGACGCAGTCGCTCATATAACGGGGTTCGCTGCGCATGAAGGCGTCGCTCACGTTCACCACGGCCCACTTGCTGCCGTCGTCCGCCGCCCTGCCCTGGGCGCAACTGACATTTATGAGAAGGATGGCCGTGACGGCCATCATAAGGGTTTTTAGACTTTTCATACTTTAACAAAGTTAGGGAAAAATCAGCAATTTGCTATATTTGTATTCTATGAAACTGATTGCCACTATACTATTCACGCTGCTCAGCCTGGGCGCAGGCGCAGCGGGCGGCTCCTCCGCAGACGGCAAAGTGCAGAAAAGCGTGGAAGCGCTGGATGCCAAGGGAGGGATGCTGGAGCACAGCGTTTGGGGTGTGCTGGCAGTCAATTTCGCGGGAGATACCCTCGCGGACCTCAACCGCGGCAAGTGTATGGTCCCGGCCAGCAATATGAAACTGGTCACCACCGCGGCAGCCTATCTCAAACTCGGCCGCAACTATCGTTTCGAAACCA
>JAILMV010000174.1 GCA_024692185.1 Bacteroidales bacterium
GTCGAGCCTGTAGATGAAATCCCTGCCGCCTCCGCTACCGAGGGAACCGAAGGTAAGAATACCGTAACTCCTCCCGAACCCGCTCCTGTCTTTGCGCTGGAGGGAGATTGGGAAGTCAAGGAACTCTGGGTTTATGGCGGATCCACCGGAGCCATCACCAAGGACAAGGCCGAGAGCAAGAGCTGGTGCTGGAACAACTGCAGCAAGGAGCTCGACAATATTCTCAGCTTCACTCCTTCCGCAAGCGGATCGTTGAGCGGAAAGCTGAACTATTCTGCAGGTGCCGACGGAACCTATTGGGACTATATGTACGTAGGCAAGAAATCCGGAGTAGCCCAGAATATCGACTGCAGCGCATGGTACGGCTGGCTGCCTCATACCGAGACCAGCTATACCTACAATCCGGACGATACCGAGAGCTCGGAAGGCGGAACCGTGGCCATCAGGGCCAAGGGCGTGCTTACCTACAACGTGCCGCTGCTCCTTCCCGGTAACTATGATTTCCTTGGCAAATCAACCTTGGTCATTCCTGAGGGTTCCATGGCCCTGGCCATGCCTCTGGCGGATGCTCCTTCTTCCGATACGAGCTATCAGTGGACCGATTACGACAGGTTCGTGAACAGCCCTCTGCTCTATGTGATGGTATTCGACAAAGTAGTATCCGGAGACTGATGAACCGTAGCATACTGATGTTATTTATCGCAGTTCTTCCCCTTTGCTTTTCCTGCAAGGGGGAAGATCCTGCGGTAGATAATGATAAAAGCGGGGAAACGATTACGCTTAAGATGGTGGATCCCGATGCCACCGCCGAAACCAAGGCGCTCTATTCGAATCTTTGGGCCATCCGTGAGAGAGGATGGATGTTCGGACACCAGAACGACTTGATATGCGGCCGCAATTGGCGATACGACGAAGGCGGTTCCGATACCAAGGCCGTGTGCGGGGACTATCCTGCCGTGTTTGCCTTGGATGTAGCCTCGTTCATGGACGGACGCAAAGCGGATTTCCAGGACACTTTGGCCAATCCCGTGAAGCGCCGCACCATTAAGGAAGCCTACGACCGAGGAATGGTAGTGATGGCCTGCCTGCATCTGAACAATCCGCTTAACGGTGCCGGATACGGCGACAAGAACTACAACTCAAGCAATCAGGTGGCCGCCGAAATACTGAAAAGCGGCAGCGAAACCAATCTGCTTTTCAATACCTGGCTGGATAATCTGGCCGCTCTGGCAAAAAGCCTGGTAGGCAGCGACGGAGTGCAGATTCCGATTATCCTGCGCCCCTTCCACGAGCACGCTCACGAGTGGAGCTGGTGGGGGAGTTCTTGCACTACTGCCGCAGAATATATAGCTTTGTGGCGTTACCTGGTGGACGGTATGATAGCCAGGGGTGTGCATACTTTCATCTATGCAAGTTCCCCGGCAATGAATACCCAGCAGTCGGAAAGCGATTATACCTACCGCTGGCCCGGCGACGATTATGTGGACTTCATGGGAATAGATTGCTATGTAGGCTTGAACAACAATGTGTTCCTGAACAACCTCAAGCTTCTGAAAAAAGTCTCGGAAGCCAAGCTCAAGCCTGCCGGCGTCACGGAAATTGGTGTGGAGCACTTCTCCGCCGTCGATTACTGGACCAATAACATAGCCGCGCCCATGGCCAACCGCAAGATGAGCATGCTGGTTACCTGGACCAATGAATATTCGCCCCTGGGGCAGGACAGGAATTATTTTTCTGTCTATCCCGGGCATCCGTCAGAAGAATCCTTCCGGGTGATGTACTCCCGCCCCGACACCTTCTTCTGCGAAGATCTTCCCGACATGTATGTGATGGCGGAAAACGTAAAAGTAGAATGATGAAAAACTTGATATTTGCCGCAATGATTGCGGCAGCCCTCCTCTGGAGTTGCGATAAAAAGAACGACCCTGTAAACCCTGTCGAGACCGGCGAGGTCGTGCTCAGCATGGCGGATCCTTCAGCCACGGCCGAGACCAAGGCCCTTTATACCAATCTTTGGGCAATCAGGGAAAAAGGCTGGATGTTCGGCCACCACGACGACCTTATGTACGGCCGCAAGTGGTATGGCAATGAAGGGGGCTCCGATACCAAGGCCGTATGCGGCGACTATCCTGCCGTATATGCCCTCGACCTTTCCAGTTTCATGGACGAGAGGTCCGAAAGCGAGGTCGAAGAGAACGCCCTCCGCGTTAAATGCATGAAGGAAGCCTACAACCGTGGGATGGTTATTACCGCCTGCCTGCATCTGAACAACCCTCTCACCGGGGGAGATGCCTGGGACAACAGCAATAATCAGGTGGTGGCGGAAATCCTTACCGAAGGCAGCGCCACCCGTACCAAGTTCAACAGCTGGCTCGACCGCCTCTCCAGGCTGGCACAGAACCTCAAGGGGGCCGACGGCAAGCTTATCCCCATAATCATCCGCCCTTTCCACGAGCACACCCAGAAATGGAGCTGGTGGGGCTCAACCTGCACTACCGAACAGCAGTTCATAGCGCTGTGGCAATATTTCGTGAATTATATGAAGGCCTCTGGAGTGCATAATTTCATCTATGCCATCTCTCCCCAGATGGATTCGGCCAAGATCGAGTCCGACTTCCTGTACCGCTGGCCGGGAGATGAATACGTGGACTTCATAGGTATGGACTGCTATCAGGGCATCAACAACAACATCTTCGTGAACAACCTCAAGGTCCTGAGCAAGCTTTCCACCGACAAAAAGAAACCCGCCGGAGTAACCGAGACCGGCGTGGAAGGATTCAAGCAGGCAGATTATTGGATCACCAACATCGCCGCCCCTATGGCTGGCCGCAAGATGAGCCTGCTGGTGACCTGGCGCAACAAGTTCGATCCCCTCGAACAAGGGAGCCACTACTTCTCCGTATATCCCGGACACGTGTCTGAAAAGGCCTTCGTGACCATGTATGAGCGCGCAGACACCTTCTTCTGCAACGATCTTCCCGACATGTACGTCCCTGCCGAAAACATCTCCATAAAATGAAAATAATGTCCTTGTCCCTCGCCTGCCTGCTGCTGGCCGTCAGCGCATGTTCCGACAAAGTCGGACTCACCCTTACGGAAGAAGTCATCAATCCCTGCTACCTCGGAAACGGAGTGGAATGGGACCCCTATGACGAGGCTGCCTCCTGGGGCTGCCCGCTCTCGGACGAGGACTGGAACACTCTCTATGCGCGGCTGGACTATATGCGGCCGCAGTATGTGCGCTGCATGATCAACAGCCCCTTTACCTATTACGACGGCAAGGGCTTCAACCACGAGCGCAATTCGGAGGGAATCAAGAAACTGCTGCAATACTGCCAGAGCCGCGGGGTGATGGTGGTGTACGGCGAATACAATCCTCCGACCTGGGAGATGAAGGGGTCGAAGGCTTGGGTCGAGGCTTCGGTGAAGCATCTCGACTGGCTGGTAAATGAGAATGGATTCGACTGCATCAAGCACTTCGTCATCTTCAACGAACCGGACGGAAACTGGGCCTCCACCAATGGAGATTTCGCTTTCTGGCGGAAGATGGTGGCGGAATTCCAGGCAGAGATGGACAAGTACCCCGCCCTGAAGGGCAAGGTGGACATCGCCGGACCGGATGCAGTGATAGATTATAGCAATCCGGCTTCCGAATACGATTACGCCGGCTGGCTCAAGGCCACGGTGGAAGGAGTCCCGGAAGTGGGCATCTACGACATGCACGCCTATCCCGGACAGAGATTGGTGCGCAGCGGAGAGTTCGCGAAAAAACTTGCGGAACTCAAGTCCATGGTGGACAAGCCCATAATACTGGGCGAGGCCGGCTTCAAGTATTTCTCGGATCCGGCAGATGCAGCCCTGGCCGGGGAGTACTGGCGCCGCGTGGAGGGCCATCCCTTCACCAAGGGCTCCGACTGCAACATGATGGTGTACGACAAGTTCTACGCCCTGGATATGCCCCTGCTGCTGATCAGCGTAATGAATTCCGGCTTCTCCGGCGCAGCTGCCTGGATGCTGGACGATTCCATGCACTCCTCGGGCGATTCCGGAAAGACCGAAGACATTAAACTCTGGGGCATGTGGAACATACTCGGAAGCGAAGTCTTCGGAGATGCCTCCCAGGAGGAAATCCGCCCCTGGTACTATAGCTGGAGCCTGATGTGCCGCAATTTCCCCACAGGGAGCCGGATACTCCGCATCAAGGAGAAGCTTCCAGAAGGTGTGGCCGCAACGGCAGCCAGGACCCCTGACGGCAATTATTCCGTGGCTATGGTGAACTTCGGCGACAAGGACCGAGAAATCAGCCTCAAGCTTCCTGCTGAATGCGAGGGCTACAGCCTGCAGTTCTATTCCGACAAGCTGGAAGCCCGGACTGCACCTGCCGGGGCAAAGCAGGAATTCGTGCTTCCTGCCCAAAGTTTTGCTATATTTGCTAAAGAATGAAAAAGATAGTTATGATAATAGCCGCAATGCTGGCCCTCGGGGTCGGTGCGGCAGCCAAAGTGACGCTCCCTAGCTTGCTGGGGAGCGGCATGGTTCTACAGAGGAACAGTCAGGTGAATATCTGGGGTACTACCGACGGCAATAAGGCCGTAAAAGTGGTCACATCCTGGGATGGAGCCAAATACAGCGCCACCCCCGATGCCGAGGGCAATTGGTGCGTAAAAGTCTCCACTCCCGAGGCAGGAGGCCCCTACAGCATCAGCATCAGCGACGGGGAAAAGATCCGCCTGGACGACATCCTCATAGGTGAAGTCTGGATCTGCAGCGGTCAGTCCAATATGGAAATGCCTCTGGGCGGATGGGACCATCAGAGGGTGAAAGATGCCTACGGCACCATCAACGATGCCGCCTCCACTCCACTGATCAGGATGTTCACCGTCAAGAGGACCATTTCCGACACTCCTCAGGAAGATTGCGTCGGCGAATGGAAGAAGAGCACTCCCAATGCCCTCCGCTATTTCAGCGCCACGGCCTATCATTTCGGAAAGACCCTATCCCAGTTCATGCCGGATGTTCCCATCGGCCTGATAGCCTCCGTTTGGGGAGGAACCCCCATCGAGGCCTGGATGAGCACTGGAACCCTGGAATCCATTCCCGGAATCAATCTTCCCCTGGCCAAGAGCCTCTATTGGGACGTGGTCCATACCGGCATGCTCTACAACGGGATGATCTACCCTCTGCGCAAGTTCGCCGCCCGCGGTTTCATCTGGTATCAGGGCGAAGCCAATCTGGCAAACGCCGGCGATTATTCCGCTGAGACGGTGGCGATGGTGAACGAATGGAGGGCCCTCTGGGGGAATCCCGACATGCCCTATTATCTCGTGCAGATAGCCCCTTACCGCTACGATAATCCCGACGACCGGGTACTCCCTCTGCTGGTGGAACAGCAGTACAAGGTGCCTTCCATGCTGCCCCACTCCGCAGTTGCCGCCACCACCGACATCGGCCACCGCGACTGCATCCATCCTCCTTTCAAGAAGGAAGTAGGGGAGAGACTGGCCTGGCTGGCCCTGGCGAACGATTACGGCTTCTCTGACCTGCCCACTACGCCCACCTACAAGAGCATGAAGATAGAGGATGGCAAGGCCCGCCTGAGCTTCGACGGAGTCTCCACCATAGGGAACTGCTTCCGCATCCACGGACTTACTAAGCAGCTGGAGATCAAGGGTTTCGAGATTGCGGGAGAAGACCGCATCTGGCACGATGCCTCCGCGCAGATCGACTGGAATACCAACGACATAATAGTGTCCTGCCCCGAAGTGCCGGCTCCGCTAGCCGTACGCTATGCCTTCCGCAACTGGCCGGAAGGAGCGAACGTAGTTACCGACAACGGTCTCCCGCTGCCTATGTTCAGGACGGATGATTGGCGTTAATTGCGCTTTTTGATACGGCGCAGTTCGTGAGTATCGGTGGTGATGATCATCTCAATGCTCTTTTTGGAGGATGAGGAGGTTATC
>JAILMV010000209.1 GCA_024692185.1 Bacteroidales bacterium
GGATGCCTGCGTTACCCGCGTGCTGGAATTGATAGTGAAGACCCCGGCTTTCAAGGGTTATAAGGCTTCCGAGGCTCCGGACCTTAAGGCACATGCCGAAGTATGCAAACAGGCTGCAGAGGAGGGTATCATCCTCCTGAAGAATGCCAAGAATGCGCTCCCGGCGGATCCCAGCCGGAAAGTAGCCCTTTTCGGGACGGCGTCCTACGATTTCATAGCCGGTGGAACCGGCAGCGGAGATGTGCACAAGGCCTATGTGGTTAATCTTCTGGACGGACTTCGGGCAGCCGGCTTCGAACTGGATGCGGATGTCTGCTCTTTTTACGAATCTTATATGAAAGACGAGGCCGAGCGCTGTGCCATAATCAACAAGAATCATTACTGGTTCCAGGATGCGGAAAGGGCTCTGGAGGTCGTTCCCGAGGATGTTATTGATGCTTCCGCAGAGTCTTCCGACATTGCGTTCGTTACATTCGGAAGGATTTTCGGAGAGGGTAAGGACAGGGATTTGAATGCCAGTTATATGCTTTCGGACCGCGAACTATCCCTGCTGCACAAGGTTTCCGGAGTTTTCCGTGCAAAGGGAAAGAAGGTCGTGGTCATACTGAATATCGGTGGGCTTGTGGAGATGGATTCCTGGAGGAAGGAGGCGGATGCCATTCTTCTGTGTTGGCAGCCCGGTCAGGAAGGCGGTCATTCTGTAGCATCCGTGCTTAGCGGTAAGGTGAACCCCAGCGGGCATCTTCCTATGACCGCATCCCGGCATTATGCAGATGAGCCCTCTGCAGGGAATTTCCCCCGTATAGTTGCCGACAAGCCCGTGAATTATTCCTACTACCGGCGTCTGCCCGGCCGCAAGCTTTACGACGTTAAGGACATAGACTATACCAATTACGAGGAGGGAATTTATGTTGGATACCGCTACTTCTGCACTAAGGCGAAGAAGGCCATATTATATCCTTTCGGCTATGGTCTGAGCTATACTTCTTTCTCTTTCTCCAACATGAGGATCAAACCCTCCGGGAAAGGCTGGACTGTAAGTGTGGATGTCAGGAACAAGGGTAAGGTCGCTGGGAAAGATGTGGTGCAGATATATGTGAAAGCGCCTCATCGTAAGCTGGACAAACCTGTCCGGGAGCTGAAAGCTTTTGCCAAGACTCCGCTGCTGGCCCCCGGGGAGAAATGTACCGTGAATATCGAGATCAGCCGTGAAAGTCTGGCATCTTTCGATGAGGCAGAATCCTGTTGGCTGTTAGAGAAAGGAAGGTACAAGATAATAGCGGCCAGCGATGCTCTGCATTCGGAGTGCAGCCGCAGAATCTCTTTGCGTGAAGAAGTAATCCGTAAAGTACCTAAGTTGTTTTCGGCAGAACCTCTATTCTTGTAGTTATGGACAGAAGAAGTTTTTTCAAGACCAGTATGGTCGGCGGGGCTGCGCTCCTGCTTTCTGATTGGGAAAAGGCTTTCGCCATGGGGCGGAAGCATACGGACGTAGGCAAGCCCTGGCGCGGATGGAAGAAAGGGGAGTTCCAGATCCATTTCATTTACACCGGAGTCGCCGAATCCATCTTCCTGATATTCCCCGACGGCACTTCCATGCTGCTGGACTGCGGGGATTTCGATGCGCTGGCAAGAGGCCCCAAGGCCGTACCGCTGCTACCGGATGCCAGCAGGCATTCAGGGGAGTGGATAGCCCGTTATGTTACCCGCGTGAATCCGGCGGTGACGGACGTGGACTATATGATGCTGTCCCATTATCACAACGACCACGCCGGCAGCGACCTTTTCCACGCCGGGAAGGTGGTGCGCGATGGTAAGGAATATGCCCTGAGCGGATTTGCCCAGGCTGCGGAGATACTCAACTTCCGCAAGGCCATTGACCGTTGCTATCCCGATGACGATCCGTCCCTGAACTGGGCCGATCCGGATACCGTGAGGCTGATGTATCCTTTCTATGATTATATGAAAGAGCATCGCGGACTGCAGATAGAGAAGTTCCGCCTCGGTGCTACCGACCAGATAGTACAGCTGCACGATCCTTCGGCTTATCCCGGATTCTCGGTTCGCAACCTCTGCGGCAACGGCTGCATAGCCTATCCTGACGGGCGTACCAGGGATCTTTTCGAGGCCAAGAAGAAGGCCGGAATCCCTGCCAAGAACGAGAACGCGATGAGCTTGGGGATGGTTTTCAGCTATGGGCCTTTCCGCTTCTACAGCGCGGGAGATTTCTCCGCCCGCTTCAAGGATCCCGACGGCACCGAACGTAATTTCGAGGATGATATAGCTGAAGCTTGCGGACGCGCGAACGTGGCCAAGGTCAACCACCACGGTCACAAATCGATGACCCGCAAACTTGTAGGGGCCTTGCATTCACAGGTCTATGTGAGCTGTGTCTGGGACCAGCTGCATAATATGAACCCTTGTATGGACCTGCTTGCAGACCGCAGCATCTATCCCGACGACCGTATCATCTGCCCTACGATAATGCCTGCGGAACGCCGCGCAAAGGACGGCGACAAGGCCTGGATGAAGGATGTTGCCAGGGAATCCTACGAAGGCGGGCACGTGGTAGTCAACGTGGAAAAGGGCGGCCGCCGCTACAGCGTATCATACTTAAACGCTGCGGACGAATCAATGCTCGTCCGCAGCGTAATGGATTTTAAGGTTTAGACTTCCGTAGATATTCCGGCGAATGTTGAAAAATTGTGGATTTATTTTCGGCATTCCCTTGTGAGGTTTTCGGAATTGACGTATATTTGTATCCCGATTGCTCTAATCGGGTTTTTTTATGTCCAGTACTTTACGCAATGCAAGCCTTCATTATGTTGGCTCGCAGCAAGACACAAGTATATACGAACTGCGCGCCTTGCAGTTCTCAAATAGGTATTTCATAATAAGCGGGGAGGGAACCCGCCACCTGATGGCCTTTCCTGAAGTAGTAGGATTCGATTCCTACTCCGCTATGCTCCCCGAAACTGTCGCCGCCCTCCGTTACCTTTTCCCTTCTGGTTCGGAGGGCGACGTCGATATACTCACCATCCTCCGCGGCGGCCTGAACTATCCCATCGAAGAGGCTTGCCATCAGGTAGGTGTAAGGGTGAGGGATATCCATTTCGTATCCTGCGAACGCACCATCGAGGACCACGTGATTACGGGCCTCGACATAAAGTACGAGAAACTCCGCATAACCAACGACCGTACCCTGGTCATAGGCGACATCATCGCCACCGGCGATACCCTCCGCCTCTGCCTCGACCAGGTGGTGGACCGCTTCCGCCGCAAGGGTGGCAGCATCCGCAAGATAATCTTCTTCACCATAGGCGGCACGCGCGCGATTCCTCTTATGGAAAGGATGACCGAGCGCATCAGCGCCTACTTCCCGGAATTCGAAGGCTTCCAGTGCTTCTTCTACGAAGGAATCTTCTCCGTATATCAGGACAAGGGAGTCAGCGGAATCAATGTTCCCAACATAGATTTCGGCTGGAACGACGGAGTCATCTCCCCGGAATTCCGCCGTTATATAATGGAACAGAAGGATGCCATCTTCGAGAAATGCATAATCTACGACGGGGGTGCCCGCCGCTACGAGATTCCCGTGCATTTCGAGGAGGTCCTGGAGTACTGGAGAGGCATCCTCGAACGGGCGGACGAGATCGACATGCCGGCCTTGGTAAACGAGAAGCTCGGCTACGACGGCCCTCTGGACTATGCAGTGTGGCTTCTTATGACCAACCTCGGAACCCTTCCCCAGGAAGGTCTCCGGCAGATATGGGAGGCCGAATCGGCCCTTTGCCGCAAGGCTTCTTCGATGTCGCTCAAGGAGATA
>JAILMV010000040.1 GCA_024692185.1 Bacteroidales bacterium
GAGGAAGATGCCGACAAAGTATTCGGCATCAAGCCCGAAGGTTTCGACGTGACCGCTACCGGCGGCCAGGTGGACCAGAAGCGCTTCCAGAGCGTGGGCGAGCAGCTGATGGCCAAGTTCCCCCGCGCCAAGAAGGTGATCATCACCCTCCGCGGAAGCATCAACGCCAACCACAATACCTGGGGCGGAGTGCTCTGGGATGGCAAGACCCTCTATCAGTCCCCCCGCTACGACATCACGCACATCGTGGACCGCGTGGGCGGCGGCGACAGCTTTATGGGCGGCCTCATCTACGGCCTGCTCAACTTCGACGACCAGAAGGCTCTCAACTTCGCAGTTGCCGCCTCCTGTCTCAAGCACACCATCTACGGGGACTACAACCTCGTCACCGTGGCCGAGGTGGAGAATCTGATGAAAGGTGACGGATCCGGAAGAGTATCAAGGTAAGATATATGGAACTCAAGAAAAATTGCAAATATGCCCTGCTGGTCCCCACCAGCATGGGTCTCAGGGTAACTCCTGAAAATGGCCAGCCGGTGCAGTGCAGCGATGTCCTGCATCTCTACGCTACCAGTGCCGAGACCAATGTCGCGAGCATCGCTTCCTATCTTGGAATGCCCGTCAAGGTGCTGACCGCCTTCGTGGAAGGTAACCCCTTCGCGGCCTTCATTAAGTCCAACCTCCGCTCCCGCGGAATGGATTTCGAGGGCCCCGAAGTGCCTCAGGGAGGCCCTTGGGGCTATCGCCATCAGATCAATATCGCCGATAGCGGCTACGGTTCCCGCGGACCCCGCGTATGGAACGACCGCGCAGGCGAAGTTGGCAGGCTCCTGGATGTAAAGGACTTCGATCTGGAGCGCATCTTCGGTCAGGAAGGCGTGCAGATAGTGCACATGTCCGGCCTTATCGCGGCCTTGAGCCCCGAGACCGGCCGTTTCTGCCTGGAGATTGCCCGTGCGGCAAAGCGCCATGGCAGCCGCATCAGTTTCGACCTGAACTACCGCGCATCTTTCTGGGTGGGCCGCGAAAAGGAACTCCACGACATCTTCTCCGAAATCTGCTCGGTGGCGGACATCCTCATAGGCAACGAAGAGGACTTCCAGCTCTGTCTGGGCATCGAAGGCCCCGAGGCCGGCGGTAAGGACATAGCCGCAAAGATCGAGGGCTTCAAGGAGATGATCCGCCGCGTAAAGGCCCAGTACCCTAACGCGCAGGTGTTCGCAACCACCCTCCGCCAGGTAAACAATACCAACAGCCACAACTGGGGAGCAATTATGCTCGAAGGTGAGAACTGGCACGTGGTAGAACCCCGCGAAATCCACGTCCTGGACCGCATCGGCGGAGGCGATGGCTTCGTGGGAGGCCTGCTCTACTCCATCCTCAAGGGTTGGGAGAGCGAGAAATGGATACAGTTCGGCTGGGCTACAGGCGCACTGGCCACCACCTTCCTCACCGACTATGCCCAGCCTGCCGACGAAGAGCAGGTATGGAGCGTCTGGAAGGGCAATGCAAGAGTAAAAAGATAAATCAGCATATAATGAAAGAATTATCCGACATAGGTCTGGTAGGTCTCGCCGTGATGGGCGAGAACCTGGTTCTGAACATGGAAAGCAAGGGCTTCCGTGTCAGCGTTTTCAACCGTACCATAGAGAAAGTGGACAAGTTCATGGAAGGCCGCGGCAAGGGCAAGAACATCTACGGAGCACATTCCCTCGAGGATTTCGTGGCTTCGCTGAAAGCTCCCCGCAAGGTATTCCTGATGGTCAAGGCAGGGCAGGCGGTCGATGATTTCATCGAGAAACTCATTCCCGTCCTTTCCCACGGGGACATCATCATCGACGGT
Source organism: Bacteroidales bacterium (assembly GCA_024692185.1). Taxonomy (GTDB): domain Bacteria; phylum Bacteroidota; class Bacteroidia; order Bacteroidales; family UBA932; genus Cryptobacteroides. Next base: position 1,844 of record JAILMV010000040.1, read on the forward strand.
GGCAACACCCATTTCCCCGATACCGCACGCCGTATGGAGTATGTGGAGAGCAAGGGCCTGCTTTATGTGGGCACCGGCGTTTCCGGCGGTGAGGAAGGCGCCCTGAAGGGCCCTTCGATGATGCCCGGCGGATCCCCCGCAGCCTGGCCCCACGTCAAACCCATCTTCCAGGGCATCTGCGCCAAGGTCGCGGACGGTTCCCCCTGCTGCGACTGGGTTGGCGAGGGAGGTGCCGGCCATTTCGTGAAGATGGTCCACAACGGCATCGAGTACGGTGACATCCAGCTCATCTGCGAATGCTACCAGATAATGAAGGACATTCTCGGAATGACCAACGAGGAGATGCACGAGACCTTTGCGGAGTGGAACAAGGGGGACCTTGACAGCTACCTCGTAGAGATCACCCGCGACATCCTCGCCAAGAAGGATGAGGACGGCAAGTACGTGCTGGACTACATCCTCGATACCGCCGGCCAGAAGGGAACCGGCAAATGGACGGCCATCGCAGCCCTCGACCAGGGCGTGCCGCTCACTCTGATAGGCGAGTCCGTGTTCGCCCGCTGCCTTTCCGCACAGAAGGAAGAGCGCGTGGCGGCATCCAAGATACTGGAAGGCCCCAAGGCCGCCAAGTTCAACGGGGACCGCGCTGCCTTCCTGGAGGATCTGCGCAAGGCCCTCTTCGCCGCCAAGGTAGTGTCCTACGCTCAGGGATATGCCCTGATGCGCGCTGCCGCCAAGGAGTACGGCTGGAACCTGAACTACGGCGGAATAGCCCTTATGTGGAGAGGCGGCTGCATTATTCGCAGCGTCTTCCTCGGCAAGATAAAGGAAGCCTTCGACAAGAATCCTTCCATCGCCAACATCCTCCTGGATCCCTTCTTCAGCGGCAAACTCGCCGATGCCCAGCAGGGCTGGCGCAACGTGCTCTGCACTGCTATGCAGAATGGCGTTCCCGCCCCTTGCATGACCGCAGGTCTGCAGTACTATGACGGCTACCGCACCGAGCGCCTGCCGGCCAACCTTCTCCAGGCACAGCGCGACTTCTTCGGCGCACACACCTACGAACGCACCGACAAGCCCCGCGGCGAATTCTTCCATACCAATTGGACCGGCCACGGCGGAGATACGATATCAACCACATATAACGCATAATACTTAATAACATGAAAATAGGAAAATACTCTTTCGGAATCGGCGACCGTTTCGCCCATGAGGGAATCAATCAGCTGAAAGCTCTCATCGAGGCCGAAGAGCGTTTCGGAGTACACTTCGTTCCCGTGTGGAACAAGTCCAACCGCGAGCACCAGATCGTGGGTACCGAGCCCGGCGAAACCCGCTGCGAGGCCGATGCCGCCGTGAAGGCTCTCGGCTACAAGGACCAATACTTCGTGGATGCCGATCACATCAACCTTACCAACGTAGATCGTTTCATCGATTCGTCCGACTTCTTCACCATCGACGTGGCCGACTACATCGGCAAGAGCGGAAGCATGGAGGAGAAGTTCCTTCCCGCAATCAAGGAAGCAGGGCGCATCTACCGTCATATCGCGGAAAAGAAGGGCGCTGACAACTTCGTTACCGAAGTCTCCATGGACGAGGTGGACGAGGCCCAGACCCCCGAGGAACTCCGCTACATCCTCCGAGAAATCGCCAAGGAAGGAATTCCTATCCAGACCATTGCCCCCAAGTTTACCGGAAGGTTCAAC
>JAILMV010000181.1 GCA_024692185.1 Bacteroidales bacterium
CGGGCGCGGATGGCTCCGAGAGCCATGCCTTTAGCCTGACGAACGTTATCCAGAAGAGGAATATATGCAGGGCAGCTGTAGAGGCAGCAGCCACATTCGATGCAGTCCTGTGCGGCGTTCTCCTCGAGGGCGGCGACGTCGCCGGCCTTGTAGAGACGGTTGAGCAGGAAAGGCTCCAGACCCATGGGGCAGGCATCTGCACAACGCCCGCAACGGATGCAGAGGGATTCCTGACCACGCTTGGTGGACTCTGCGCTGAGGTAGAGCAGCGACGAGGAGCCCTTGACGGTGGCGGCATCCATATTGGCTATGGCGCGGCCCATCATGGGACCTCCGCTGATGATCTTTCCGGCGCCCTCGGGCACTCCGCCGGCGTACTCGGCTATGTAGCTGAGAGGCATGCCGATGCGGAAGAGGTAGTTATGCATCTTCTCCACGGGCAGGCAGTTGCCGGTGATGGTGAGGGTGTTGGTAATCAGAGGCTTGTTCTTCTGCACGGCCTCATAGACAGCGAGGGAGGTGGCCACGTTCTGGACCACTGCGCCCACGCTGATGGGCAGCCCGCCGGAACCCACCTCACGGTGCATCACGGCCTGGATGAGCTGCTTCTCTCCTCCCTGCGGATATTTCTTCTTGAGGGGGAGGATCTCGATGTTATAGGGAAGCTCGGAGACGGCCTTCTTCATTGCGGCGATGGCCTCGGGCTTGTTCTCTTCGATACCGATGACGGTGCGGCATCCGCCGAGCACCTTCTGCATTATGGCAGCGCCCACGACTATCTCCTTGGTGCGCTCCAGCATGATGCGGTAGTCGCTGGTGAGGTAGGGCTCGCACTCGGCGCCGTTCAGTATCAGGCATTCTGCCTTGCTGCCCGGGGCGGGGTTGAGCTTGACGTGGGTGGGGAAGGTAGCACCGCCGAGACCTACGATACCGCAGGCCTTGATCTTGTCGAGGATTGCCTGACGGTCCTCGGGAATACCGATGACGAGGGTTTCGGAAAGATCCACTCCCTCGACCCATTCATCTCCCTCGACCGCAATCTCGATATGGGTCATGTAGTTGCCTGCAAGGTCCTTGCGGGGAGCGATGGACTTGACGGTTCCGGATGCGGGAGAGTGCACGAACGCGGAGATGAATCCGCCGGGTTCGGCAATCACCTGGCCGGTCTTGACCTTGTCGCCCACCGCCACTATGGGTTTCGCGGGAGCTCCCAGGTGCTGGGCCATGGACACGTAAAGGGTCTGGGGCAGAGGAAGCACCTCTATGGCGCAATCGCGGGCGATCTTTGCATCATCCGGATGCACGCCGCCAATGCTGAATGTAATCTTACTCATTGCTTACCTCCTTTTTCTCTGCTGCAGGCTCGGCTGCGGCCTTTGCAGCCTCGGCAGCTGCCTTGGCGGCTTCGGCCTCCTTGGCCTTGCGGGCGGCGATGCGCTCCTTTACGGCAGCCTTGTCCAGAGGTTTCGGGAAATTGATCCCGTGGATGGCACCGGTGGGGCACATGGCTTCGCACTCGCGGCAAAGCTTACACTTGGAATAATCGATGTAGGCGATATTATTCTCGAGGACGATGGCATCGTGCGTACAGGTCTTGACGCAGATACCGCAACCTATACAGGCGTTGGCGCAGGCCTTCTTGGCGGCCGGACCCTTGTCCTGATTGCGGCAATCCACATAGACGCGCATTCCGCGAGGTCCCTTTGCACGGAGCTCGATGAGGCCCTTGGGGCAGGCTTTCACGCACTTGCCGCAAGCCACGCACTTGCTCTCGTCCACCACCGGAAGACCGGTCTCGGGATCCATGCTCAAGGCTCCGAACTCGCAGGCGGAAACGCAGTCCCCGCAACCGAGGCAGCCGAAAGCACAAAGGGTGTCCCCGCTATAGAGGGCAGCCTTCACGCGACAGCTCTGAACGCCATCATAAACATTTACTTTGGGGCGGGCGGCACAGGTACCGTTACAACGCACGACAGCAACCTGGGGCGCTTTCTCCACCACGGCATAGCCGAGGATTTCGGAGACCTTCTTCATCACCTCGTTCCCGCCTACAGGGCAGAAATGGGCGCTGAGGTCGGACGCCTTGACGGCCGTGTCGGCAAATGCGTGGCATCCGGCATAGCCGCATCCACCGCAGTTCGCCCCCGGAAGGGTTTTCTCGATCTGCTCGATGCGGGGATCCTCCTCGACCTTGAAGCTCTCGGCTATAAGGAAGAGGACCACTGCGAGCACGAGACCGAGCCCTGCCAGAATCACGATAGTCCAAATAATAGTTAAGTTCATTTTTCCTTTAGGTAAAAAGAATATTCGTTTTGAAGTTTGTTCTTGAAAAGATACAGGCCCAGATAGTAGAGGCATACAGCGCCTATAGCTATCAGAGCCGACGGAAGTTCTCCGAATCCTGCGGAGAGCAGGCCCAGCAGCACTGCCATCAGCACCACCAGGGGAATTGCATAGGAAAGCCAGACGGCTTTGAAGCCCATTGAGCGCTTGAGCACCACCTGGACCTCCTGACCGGGCTGCCAGTTACCGTAGGTGGCAGGCACGGTGATCTGCTTGTGAGCTGCGTCGGCCGTATGGCAGAGCCCTGCAGCGTGGCAAGTAGCACAAGCGGACTCCGCCACGATTTCCACCGTGATGAAGTCCGGAGTAATATCTACTATTTTCCCTGAATGGGAAATTTCAGGAGTCGTCATAGTTTACTATTCGAATTCGTTGTTCATTGCGGAGCCCACAGTCCGTCCGGACAGCATCTGTGCTTGGATGTCGAGGGCTTCATCCATCTCGATGAACTTGACTCTCTCGCTCTTGAAGACCATGTCGATGTCCCTGGTTTCACCGTTACGATGCTTTGCGATGATGATCTGGGTCTTTTCCTTGTCCTCGGGGTTCTCGCTGAGACCCACGAAATCGGGACGGTGGATGAAGATGACCATATCGGCATCCTGCTCGATGGAACCGGACTCGCGGAGGTCGCTCAGCTGGGGTTTTCCAGCCGCGCCTGCGCGCTGCACGGACTGACGGGAAAGCTGGGACAGTGCGATGATGGGAATGTCCAACTCCTTGGCCGTAGCTTTCAGTGTTCTGGATATTGCAGCCACCTCCTGTTCACGCAGGCCGCGCAACTCGGCGGGACCCTGCATCAGCTGGAGATAGTCCACTACTATCAGCCTCACGCCCTTGTTCTTTACCAGGTTCTTGGCCTTGGTACGGAACTCCATAAGAGGAAGGCTGGGGGTATCGTCAATATAAAGCGGAGCTTTTGCCAGATCCTTGATTTTGTATTCCAGCTGCTCCCATTCATAGTTTTCAAGTTTGATGGCGCCCTTGATCTTGTCCGCGCTCAGGCCGGTCTCGCTGACAGCAAGACGCTTGGCAAGCTGGGTGGCAGACATTTCAAGGGAGAAGAAGGCCACCGGCATATGGTGGTCCACCGCCGCATTGCGGGCGATGTTAAGCGAGAAGGCCGTCTTACCAACCGAAGGACGGGCAGCGAGGATGATGAGGTCGCTGGGCTGCCAGCCCTGGGTGATGTGGTCCAGCGTGGGGAAGCCGGAGGGCACTCCGCTGAGGCCCGTGGACTCCTGGCGCTCCTGGATGTCGGTGATGACGTCGTTCAGCACGGAGCCGATCTCCTGCACATCCTTGCGCACATTGTTCTGGACGGCATCGTACACACGCGACTGGGCCATGTCGATGAGGTCATCGACGTCGGTGGAATCATCGAAAGCACTCTTGAGAATGGAGTAGGATGCGGTGATGAGGTCGCGCTGGATGGTCTTCTGCTTGAGGATCTTGATGTAGTACTCGATGTGGGCTGCGGCACCTACCCTCTCGGAGTAGTTGGCAAGCACTATGCTGCCGCCTACGGCCTCCAGTTTGCCCTGGGCCTTGAGACGGTCGCTGACCGTGATGATATCTATCGGCACATGCTCGGTCACGAGGCTGCTCATAGCCTCGAATATCATCTGGTTCTTCTTGTCGTAGAAGCAGTCCCTGTTGAGTTCCGCCATCGAAGAATCCACGATGGAGGGCTCGAGAAGCATCGCACCCAGTACGGCCTCTTCCGCCTCGGTGGCCTGAGGAGGGCGGTTGCCTATCTCAAGCCCGAGATTCTCGATGCCGGCCTGGGTCTTCTTGCGATTCTTCTGCTCTGCCATGTCAAGCTAGATTTCGGGGTTCACGATGATACGTCCGCAATGCTCGCAGATCACCAGTTTGGAACCGGATGCGATGTCCACCAGCCTCTGGGGAGTAATGGTGTTGAAGCATCCTCCGCAGGCCTCTCCGTTGTACACGGGAACTACTGCGAGGTGGTTGTGGGTGCTGCTCTTGATGCGCTCGTATGCACTCATGGTGCGGGAATCAAGCTTGGCGGCAAGCGCGTTGCGCTTTTCGGTGTAGGTTTTTTCTTCGTCCGCGGTCGAGCTGACGATAGCTGCGAGTTCCTCGTTCTTTGCGGCGAGGTCTTCGCTACGGACAGAGATTCTCTCCTCGAGCTCCTCTATCTGCCTGGAATCGTCGGCAATACGGTCCTTTGCTTCGATGATGAACTTGTCGGCGATACGCAGCAGCAGGTTCTCATTCTCGAGTTCCTTGCTGATGGAGTCGTATTCGCGGCTGTTGGCGATGTTTTCGATCTGTGCCTTGTACTTGGCGATGTCGGCCTCGTGTTCGGCAATCTTGGCCTTGTTCATCTCGATGGAGGCCTCTTCGCTCTTGATAGCTTCTCCGAGCTTGGCGATCTTGGCCTTGAAATCCTCGATTTCCGCTTCGAGTGCGGAAACTTCTGCAGGGAGTTCACCGCGCAGCTGCACCAGCTTGCCGATTTCGTTGTCGGCGGCCTGGAGCTGATAGAGAACCCTGAGCTTCTCTTCTACGCTGAGGTCGGAGTCTGCAAAGGTCTTCTGCAGACTGACAAAGGTCTCCCTCGAATCGTTCGGGGTTTCGACTTTCTTTACTGTTTTCTTGGTTGCCATATGTTTTTACAAATAATTTACCGGGTTTGCCGTTCCGATACGATCGGACATAAGGGATACAAAGTTAGGAAATTTTTTCCGTATAACGGAAAGAAGAACCCCCACTATTTCCACTTCGGTCTCAAAATGGCCTGTATCCACGACCATGAAACCCTCGGGAACGAAGAAGCAATGGTAGGAAATGTCGCCGCAGATGTACATCTGGGCTCCGGCCTCCATTGCCTTCCCGATGAGGGACGAGCCCGAACCTCCGCACATTGCGAGGGTCCGAATGGGTTCTTTGATCAAGGGAGAAGTACGCACCACAGGGGCTCCGAAGGCCTTTTTTACCAGGGCAACGGCCTCTGCGGCAGGAAGAGCCTCGGGCAGCTCTCCAATCACTCCGAAACCTACTCCTGGGGCTTCGGGAACCAGGACTCGCACATCCTGCAGACCAAGCTTGCGGGCCATGGTCCAGCTGACCCCGTCGGGAGTCTTGTCGGCGGCGGTATGCGAGGCATAGACCGCCACACCGGCCTTGATGGCCGCAACCACCGTGGCACCTACCGGATCGGAAGGGCAGATGGTACGCAGGGGATGGAAGATAAGGGGATGATGGGTGATGATCATGTCGCAACCCCTCGAAACTGCTTCCTGCACCAGGGCCTCGGTGCAATCGAACCCTACCAGCACTCCGTGGACCTCCTGTTCGGGAGATCCTATCTGCAGACCGGTATTGTCGTAATCCTCCTGGAGGGCCGCAGGCGCAAAGTCCTCGATAGCGGCGATGATATCTCTTACTTTCATAGGGTCTTGCGGATTTCGGCAAGCTGGGCACGGATATCCTTGAGGGATTCCAGGGCCTTCACCCGCCCTTCTACCTTGTGTTTGTCGGCGTTCAGCTGTTTGGCCGCGCCATCCAGTGTCAGGCCCTTCTCCTTAACGAGGAAATGGATCTGCTTGAAAGTCTCGACATCCTCGGGCGTGAAGCGACGGTCACCCCTGGAGGTGCGGGAGTTCTTGAGATACTTCCCGAAGTATCCCGACCAGTAGCGGACCAGGGAGACGTTCTCTCCCAGGATCTCTGCGGTCTCTCCGATGGTGTAGAAAAGCTTGCTCATATCTTAATCCATTGATTGACGGGTATTTATCGACATATACAGATAGTTGGCATACTCCGACGGGCTGACCGATCCGAAGAGGTAGTTCACCGGATTGCGGACCTCCCCGTCCAGCAGCACCTCGTAGTGCAGATGCGGGGCGTAAGAGTTTCCGGACATGCCTATGCTGGCTATCTTCCCTCCCCTGCGCACGAGCTGGCCCTGGGAAACGTAGATCTCCGCCAGATGCAGGTACCTGGTAACATATCCCCCGGCGTGGCGGATGGTCACGGTGTTGCCCTCCCCCTTGGAAGTGCGCACCACCTTCTCCACCGTCCCTTCGGCGGGAGCATAGACGGTCGAACCCTGGGGAACTATCACATCCAGGCCGTTATGCTTCACGTCGGTCTTGTAGAAAGGATTCATGCGCTCGCCGGTGGCAGCTCCTATCTGCGGGGACGAAACCTCCTTGACCGGCAGGGTCATAGGCGGCATCACGAAATCCTTGGACGCCAGGGTGCGGTAGATCTTCTCGAAAGCCTCGTCCACCTTCCCGGCCGTGCCCAGCAGGACATCCGCCTTCGCGCTGGTGTAGGTCACTATCTTCCCGTCCGGGATGGTATCCGCCCCGAAAAGGAAGTCCAGCGAACCCACGGGATCGGGGTCCGGAGCATTGGTATGGAAGACCTCCTCGTACACGCGGCCGTCCTTCCAGGCCAGTATGTCGATCGATTCCGAAAGCAGTTTCTGGCGCTCGGGGATGTCCGCGAAAGCCTTCTCGTAAAGTTTGTTCTCCTGGCGCAGGTGCTTCTCGGTATCGGTACTGATGACCAGCGAAAGTATCAGGTACAGCACTATGAACAACGCCAGCGACACCAGCAGCAGCTTCAGCACGGTCCCCATTATGTTCCAGACCGAGCGGGTGAACTTGCGCACGGTAACTCCGGCCGCATCGAATATGTAGGTCTTCATCTTCATCGGCCGTGTCCTTTAAGCAGTTCGAGGGTGGATTTAGTCTTGGGGCCGGACTCCTCGCGACGACGGGTAATCATCGCGATGTACTCCTCCACCGACATATCCAGGTTCATATAGCTGTAGGGGTTGATTGCATTCCCCTTGTAGATAACTTCGTAGTGCAGATGCGGGCCCGTGGCCTTGCCTGTACGGCCCACCGAGCCTATACGGTCCCCGCGCAGCAGCTTCATTCCCTTGGCCACGTCGATGCGGCTGAGGTGGGCATAACGGGTCTTGTAGCCGAACCCGTGGTCCACCAGGACCTCGTAGCCATAACCCGTGAAACCGAATTGCACCTTCTCCACCACTCCGTCGCCGGTCACATACACGGGATAGCCCACCTGCGCGGCAAAATCCTGCCCGGCGTGGAAACGCCTTCCCCCGTAAACCGGATCCGTACGGTATCCGAAAGGACTTGCCATATGGAACGAACCCTTCTTGGGGAGTATGGGCGGCACGGCCGGAATGTGGGACACCATATCACCGGCATTCACCGCAATACCATAGACCTCGTCCAGGGCCATCGTACGCACATAGGCCCTCTTGGTCAGGGCATTCAGCCGGATGGTCAGAGGATCCGCCTGTGGATCCTGCTTGGCCTCCTTCACCTCTTCGGGAATCACGTTCATACCGAAGATGGAACGGTACACATTGTCGTCGCGCTCCTCGATGCCCTTCAACCTCTCCTCGCAGATGTCCATCTGCCTCTCCGCCAGGGCGATCTTGGACTGCCAGCGGGCATTTTCCCTCTTCAGCCTGGAGGTCTTGGGAAGGTCGAAACCGAATACGGAAGTATAGAGCCAGAAGTACAGTATGCAGAGCCCTATGGAGATGATTACGAAGGCCGCGGTACGCAAATGCCGGGTATAGCGGGGTTCCTCGCGGACCTCGTACTCCAGTGTAATCGGGTTGAATACATACTTCGGCATTATACGAACTTATATGTCTCTATTTCACGGAATCCCCTCAGGAACGCATCCGCACTCATCCTCTTCTTCCCCGCCAACTGCAGCTCCTTCACCTCAACCCAGCCATTACCACTCGCCACGAACAGCTGCTTACCGTTTGAACAGATTGTTCCGACTTCGGCGGAGGTGTCGGTATCCGATCCGGACGCCATAGCCGCCCTCGGCTGTAGAGGGAGGGGCCCAGCAACGCTGGGAGGGGCCGTAAGGCCGGCTTGAGGAGCGGATACCGCAACTGCGAAAATCTTGACGTCGGTGGCCTTGCCGTCGCGGACCAAGGTGGACCAGGCCGACGGATAAGGATTCAGACCGCGCACGAGATTACGGATAGCCTCGGAAGGCCGCCCCCAATCCACACGCGTATTCTCCTTGGTGAGCTTCGGCGCCGGCTTCAGAACCTCCGAACCCTGCACGAACGAACGCTGCACACGAGTCTCCACATTATGCTGGAAGATACCCTCCGTAGTCTCCACCACCAACTTCGAACCAACCTCCATCAGACGATCGTGCAGATTCCCAGCAGTATCATTACGGCCGATACGAACCTCATGACGAAGGATGATACCGCCGGTATCGATGTCCTTGTCGATCATGAAAGTAGTTACGCCGCTGATCTTCTCGCCATTGATGACGGCCCAGTTGATAGGCGCCGCACCACGATACTGAGGCAGCAAGGCCGCGTGAAGATTGAAGGTGCCGAAACGAGGCATTGACCACACGACTTCCGGAAGCATGCGGAACGCCACCACCACGAAGAGGTCCGCCCTCCAGGCAGCAAGCTGCTCCAGGAACTCGGGATCCTTCATCTTAATTGGCTGCAGCACGGGCAGACCATGCTCCACGGCGTACTTCTTGACGGCACTCTCGTGCACCTCCAGGCCACGCCCGCTGGGCTTATCCGCAACAGTAACCACGCCCACGACCTTGAAACCGGCCTTGAGCAAGGCATCCAGGGAGGCAACCGCAAACTCGGGCGTACCCATGAAAACGATCCTCTTCGGGCGGAAGAAACGCCCGATCTTGCTCTTCAGCTTGCGCCAGTAATTGAGCAGGGAATCGTTGCTGAAAAGGGTGGCATCCTTGATGGCCCGCGAAGTGAGATAGGCACCGATAGGGCCCAGCACTACGGCGGAGATGAACGCGCCCAAGGCAGCGCTCATTGCCCCGTCCCTGGCGAGCTTGGTACCGGTGATGTCCACCACCCAATAGAACACGAAGAAGAGCACCGAAATAATGGCGCTCACGCCCAGCGAACCCTTGCGTACAAAGGCCCCCAGAGGCGCTCCTATGAAGAATAGCAGCAGACAGGCCAGAGCCTGGGCGAACTTCTTCAGCAACTCTATGTTGGTCCTGCGGAGATAGTAGTAGTAACCGTAAACCTCGCTGGAATAGGAACTCTGGCCGGAAAGCAGGCGGTCCGCATTGTCGGCGGCCCTCTCATAAGCTTTCTTCTTCTTGGAAACCTTGCTCCAGCGCAGGTAGTTCTCGTCCGAGAAGTAATTCTGGTACTTGTCCATCTTATGGCGCTCGGCTGTATCCAGCTGGGCGCGCAGATTCAGGGTGGAATACCTGCGTATGCCGTTGTAGCGGTTGTCGAGGGATATCTGCGCCTGCCTCTCGAGGGAATCCTTCTGCTCCTTCAGCTGCCTGAGGCGCATGGTCTTGACCTGGTCCCCGTAGCGGGAGCTGTCGGACTTCTGGAAACTGTAGTTCTTGAGAGGGATGATAAGTTCCTGACGGTCGAAATTGATGTGCTGGAGCTCGCGCAGGGTGTCGCGGTATTTGCGGGTATTGGTCTCCTGATAGTTGGTGCCGTTGTAGAGGGTGAAGGTGAGATAGTCCTTGTTGGCGCTCATCTTCATCATTGCGGAATCCGCTATCGAAAGGGAGGTGTTGCCCTTGTTGGAGGTATGGTCATAGACCATCACCCCATGCATCATACCATTGTCGTCCTGGGTCTCGGTGCGCAGCACATAACCCTCGATGCCGTCGTAGAAGGTTCCCGCGGGAATCTTGATCTCGTTCTTGGTCTTGCCGATGTCGTCGCGCAGGGTATAGATTTCGTTCCAGGCTATAGGAACGAGATTATTGCCGATGTAGAAGGCTCCGACGCTGATAACGGCAGAGGCAATCATCAGAGGGGCCATCACCCTCGCGAGGGAGACGCCCGAACTCTTGATGGCCATCAGCTCGTTATTGTCGCCCATCATACCCATCACCATCATCGAGGACAGCAGGGTGGCAAGCGGGAGAGCCAGCGGGAGGATGGTACATCCGCCCAGCAACATAAACTCCAGCACCACGCCCAGGCCCAGTCCCTTGCCTACCAGCTCGTCGATATACACCCAGAGGAACTGCATCATCAGGATGAATATGACGATCAGCAGGATCGCAAAGAACGGTCCTATGAACGATGTGAGTATGAATCTGTCGAGCCTTTTCAAATCTTTCCGATCATTGTTTCAAGTGCAGCGGACAATCCTGCAATATCCTTGCCGCCTGCCGTTGCAAGGCCGGGCTGGCCGCCACCGCCACCCTGGATGTGCTTGGCGGCATCGCGGATGTCGGCGCCGGCGTTCTTGCCTGCCTTCACCAGATCTTGGGAGTACATCAGCAGGAGCTGGGGTTTGCCGGCGCTTTCGAAGGCAGCGGCAATCACCAGATTTTCGGCCTCCTTCTGCAGCATGGTAGCTGCGTCGCGGAGCATGGTGAGATCGCGGGATTCATTGATGCGTACCACGTTGTGGCCGTTGATGAGTTCTGCCCTCTCCACAAGCTTCTTCTTGAGCTGGAGGGTCTTCTCCTTGGCAATTTCCTGAATCTGCTTCTTATAGGTTTCGTTCTCCTCGATCATCCTGTGGATGGCCTCGGTGAGTCCGGGGGCGTTGTTGAACATTGCCCTGGCGGTGCGGATCATCTCCTGCAGGCCGTTCACGAGGGTTTCGCACTCCTCGCCGGTGACGGCCTCGATACGGCGCACGCCCGCTGCGATGGCGGACTCGCCGGTAATCTTGAAGAAGCCGATGTTGCCGGTGCGGGAGGTATGGCAGCCGCCGCAGAGTTCGACGCTGGGGCCGAACTTGACAACGCGCACGCGGTCGCCGTACTTCTCGCCGAAGAGGGCGATAGCTCCCATCTCATTAGCCTCATCCATCGTGGCGGCACGGTTCTCCACCAGAGGGAAGTTGCTGCGGATGAGCTCGTTCACGCGGGCCTCGACGGCACGGATCTGCTCATCGGAGAGCTTCTCGAAGTGGGAGAAGTCGAAACGGAAGTACTTGTCGCAGACGAAGGAACCCTTCTGCTCCACGTGGGTACCTACGATTTCGCGCAGGGCCTGGTCCAGAAGGTGGGTGCAAGTATGGTTGTTGGCTATGCGCTGCCTGCGGGCGGCATCTACCTTGAGGGTGAAGCTGCCTTCGGGCTGGGCAGGGAGCTTGTCGGCGATATGGATGGTAAGGTTGTTCTCCTTGACTGTGTTGAGAATCTTGATGACCTCGCCGTCGGCTGCGATCGCGAGTCCGGTATCACCTACCTCGCCGCCCATCTCTCCGTAGAAAGGAGTGCAGTCGAATACGAGCTGGAGCATCTCCTTGTTCTTCTGGACTACCTTGCGGCTCTTGAGGAGCTTGGCGCCGGCCTGTTCCACGGTGTCGTAACCGGTGAACTCCACATCCTCGCCTTCGTTGTAGATGGTCCAGTCGCCGAATTCATTGGCGGTTGCGTTGCGGGCACGCTCCTTCTGCTTGCCGAGTTCCACCTGGAAGCCTTCCAGATCCACCTTGTAACCCTTCTCGCCGGCAATCAGCTCGGTGAGGTCGATGGGGAAGCCGAAGGTATCGTAGAGCACGAAGGCATCTACGCCGGGGAGCACCTTGCTGGCAGCGTTCTTGGCCATGTAGTCGTCCAGGAGCTTGATTCCGCGGTCCAGGGTGCGGAGGAATGCGAGTTCCTCTTCGCGGATCACGGACTCTATCAGTTTCTGCTGGGCCTTGATCTCGGGGTAGGCATCTCCCATATCATCCACGAGCTGGGGGATGAGCTTGCAGAGGAAGGGCTCGGTGAAGCCGAGGAAGGTGTAGCCGTAGCGGACTGCACGGCGCAGGATCCTGCGGATAACATAGCCGGCCTTCACGTTGGAAGGGAGCTGGCCGTCGGCGATGCTGAAGGAGATGGCACGGATGTGGTCCGCGCAGACGCGCATTGCCACGTCGGTGTCGGCGCTCTCGCCGTATTTATGTCCGGAGAGTTCTCCGAGCTTGCCGAGCAGGCCGGAGAAGACGTCGGTGTCGTAGTTGCTGTTCTTGCCCTGCAGCACTGCGCAGAGGCGTTCGAAACCCATACCGGTGTCGATGTTCTTGGCGGGGAGAGGCTCCAGATGGCCGTCTGCCTTGCGCTCGAACTGCATGAACACCAGGTTCCAAATCTCTATCACGTGAGGATCGCTCTGGTTCACCAGATCACGGCCGGGGATGCCGCTGGCGGCCTTTTCCTCGGCGGTACGGATGTCGATGTGGATCTCGGAGCAAGGGCCGCAGGGGCCGGTCTCGCCCATCTCCCAGAAATTGTCGTGCTTGTTTCCGAGGAGGATGCGGTCCGCGGGGAGATACTTCATCCACGCCTGGCGGGCTTCCTCGTCGAGGCTGGTGCCATCCTCGGCACTACCCTCGAAGACAGTGGCGTAGAGGAGGTCGGGATTGATCCCGTAAACCTTGGTAAGCAGTTCCCAGGCCCAGTCGATGGCTTCGGTCTTGAAGTAATCCCCGAAGCTCCAGTTACCGAGCATCTCGAACATTGTATGATGGTAGGTATCGTGTCCGACTTCTTCGAGGTCATTGTGCTTGCCGCTCACGCGGAGGCACTTCTGGCTGTCGGCGGCACGGCGCATCTTAGGCACCGAATTACCCAGGAAGATGTCCTTGAACTGGTTCATGCCAGCGTTAGTGAACATCAGGGTAGGGTCATTTTTCACCACCATCGGAGCTGAAGGGACGACGGTATGCCCTTTGGATTCGAAGTAGTCAAGAAATTTCTGACGTATTTCCTTGGATGTCATCATTATAAAAAGCAGTATCTAAAGTATAATCCCGCAAAGATACTGCTTTTTTTCTGATTACCGAACGAGTATTATCTGTTCTATTTCTTCGCTGCTTCCGTCGGGGTAAATCAGCACTGCCTTCAAACTGTGCTTGCCCGTGGTCGTAAGAGCCAGAGTATCACCGGATAGGCGGGTTCCGTCGTAATACCATTGGGTAGATGAAGGCTGTTCTCCGCCGCCATTTCCCTGGAGTTTAAGATCCAGTATGGTACCCACGGGATAGCCATTGCTTTCATTGGGATTGGGAATCCAGCGCAGGGACATGGTCTCGAAGACCGGGAGCTTTTCGAAAAGTTCGCAGTCTATCAGGAAATTGAAACCGGAATCATACCAGCCATCCGAACCAGCTACAGCATATTCGCCAAGCATCACTCCCCCGCCTTCAACATAAGGAGTATTGTCGATCCCCATCCAGTATTGGGTAGTGATTTCCTTGACGGCGATGCCGACGTACATTTTCTTGCCGGAAGGGACGGCCAACCCGGAATCGGAGATATCTACCGAAACAGTGTTTCCGTCCTTCAGTTCCCCGACCTTGCGGGTGAACTTCCTTTCATTGTCGAAATCCACGAACACATCCACCTGGGTGGCTTTGTCGCCGTAGATTATGAAGTTTATCTTGCTAAGCGGGAAGTCGTAGTAAGGATTGAGTTCTTCCGGGCTGAAACAGACGGCCAAGCTGGCCGAGTAGCTGTCGGCCTCATTGCTGAAACCGGCTCCTCCGGAAGGATTGCCATGCTTGCTGAGCTGTACGGGCCGGGGTTCGGCAATGCTCAGCAGGGTCACATCCAGTTCGAATAAGGCCGCGGTGAGGCGGGCGTACATCTGCACCGGACGGTACATTTCCTTGGTGATGTCCACGCTGGCACCTTCGGGAGAATCTGCCGGCAGCACAAGCTCATAGCTGCCGTCCGAGCCGCTGGTGCAGCTCTTCCCGAGGCAGGCAATCTTGGCCCCCTGCAGGGGATTTCCGGCACTGTCGCGGATCTTTCCCTTGATGGTCCTCTTCGAAGGCACGGTAAAGCTGAAGCTCATCTTTCCGGAAACTTCGGCTATGTTGTCCAGCACGAAACCAGTCCTCAGGCCAGCCCAGTCCTTACTTTCGTAGTGGGTTATATTATTGTTGCCGGGATACACCAGGTCCTTGATGCTGCCGACGGATCCCGAGGTCCTTTCAATAGTATAGCAGGGATGGACTGCATAGTTGTTCAGGGAATTCGCATTCCAAAGGTCGGCCGCGGCATAATCCCCTACGGGATTGGAGGACCTGTCCACATGATAGATAACCAGGCCGTCGATGGGATCTTCCCCATAGCGGATGTTCACCGAACGGTCCCAACCCTCGCCGTTCCTGTATTCGTAGAGGAAGTATTCTCCTTCTACCGAAGTAGGCGTGGCCATGTAGGAATCCTCCTGAATCGGAGAAAGCTGGACCTGGGCATTGGACGTGCTCATTTCCAGCTTGAGCCATCCGAGCATGCTACGCTCCAGCGCCCCGAAATACGGGGGCCTGCGTCCGTTGTCGTTATAACAGCCGGAGCACATAAGGGAGAGTGTGTACACTCCCTCCGAGCTGCCGTTTTCTTCATAGTCGGTGTCGTAGAAGTCCGGGAGGCCCAGCACGTGCCCGTATTCGTGGCAGAAGGTGCCGATGCCGGCCATGCTCTTGCCATTCGCCCCGCGATATTCGGAGGCGCAGGCATAGGAACCAAGAGACTTTCCGTCCAGCACGAAGCCCTCCTTATACGCACCACCCTGATGCGGCCAGATATAGTCCTCTCCAGCACCTTCCGCCTGGTTATGACCAGCGAAAAAGAAGAAGATATTGTCGATGAAACCATCCCCGTCCAGATCGTAGTCGGCGAAATTCACGCTGGCATCCACCAAGCTGCAAGCCTCGCGCAGAAGCCCGTCAGGATCCGTATCTTCCCACACTTCCGACTTTGCTCCGTAGGCCGCGAAGCCCTTGGATACCCGTACAGGGCCCACCACATCGAAAGTGGGATTGAAACGGCCGTTGGAATTCTGTCTGTAATAATCCGCGGCAGAGCCGCTGGCACCGTTCGCAGAATATCCTTCCTGATTAAGCAGATTGCTGAATGTCTGATTGGGATTAGCTACGGTGAATTGCAGGTCCGCAAACTCTATCAGCATTACCAGGAATCGTTTGTTCCCGAAGCTGATACGGTCAGAGGAGGAGCGCCGTCCGATACGGGCAGCCTTGCGGTTCTCCGCCTTGCGAGCCAGTATCTTTTCCAGATCGAAGCGAGGTTTCTGCGAAGGGACATAGAAGCCCTTGGCATCCAAGGATACCACCCTGCCGTTGCAGGTGGTATAGTTGTAGAACTCGTCCCCGTGGAGTCGGATTTCGATGACCGAGCCATCCGGCTGACGGTATTTCACCGGCTTTGGGGTGGCTGGCACCGCCCTGGCACTGACGGAGAGCAGGATGAAAGCCAGAATGGCAAGGATAGTCTTTTTCATGGCTTTCATATTTTCACTATGATTACGCCCTCTCCTGAAGAAAGCCAGAGCTTTCCCTCCTCGGCCTTTACTACCTCGGCCTCGATTTCATTTTGGGAAGGTACTCCCGGCATCCAGTTCTGATAAAGGGTAAAGTTGACTATTGCGCCCCGGGAAGGGTTGGAAGGGAGATATTTGCATACGGCAAACTTTTCCTCGGAGGGGCTGAGCAGACGGGAAACCACGCGACCATCGCCATAACGGCGGACAGAGCTTTGATGCTTGAATTCATCGAAACTGACATCAGTACTGCTTCCCTCGAAAGAGTATATGCCAAGATTGGCCCCCAGAGCTTTCTGCGTGAATTCGCAACTGACCACGGAGCTGCCGCAGGAAGCCGTCAGTTTCCCTTTCCGTGCCTCATCTCCTTCGTTCGCCTCGAGCAGAAGGACGAGGGTGGTCTGGCCATTGCCAGTTATTTCCTGCGAACTTATAGTAGCCCAAGGTGTATCCTGCAATGCAGGCTTGGCCTCGAGGTCACAGACCATCTTTACTTCAATCTCATGGGAACGCCAGGACTCGGCCTCGAAAAGTGCCGGCACGAGCTTAAGCACAGCAGGCTCCTTGATCTCTTCTTTACGTTGGGCACAAGAGATCAGGAGAAGTATGCTCAGACTTGCAAATAATATCTTCTTCATCTAGAACTTGACGTTAAGACCAACAATAATGGTCCCGCCAAGATACTCAGAAGCTGCGAGATAAGCAAGGTCCAAAGCGACAGGGCCATAAGAAAAGCCAAGTCCGAGAGAAAGATGGGAAGGGATTACCGCGTATTCCGAGGAAAGGCGGTAGCCTGCGCGGACCTGTACCAGGCTCATTATCGAGGCCTCGACACCGGCGGCTGCGGACCAGTTCCCGGAGAAGTAGTAATCGGCATCTGCGGCCATCTTCAAGGCCACGGGGCCTACGGGAAGGCCATATCCTCCGGAAACATTGAAAGATGTGGGGAGAGATGCGTTCCCGACCTTTCCGCCC
>JAILMV010000098.1 GCA_024692185.1 Bacteroidales bacterium
ATACATATTGCGGATTCGCTGGCGGCTATTCCTCCGCCCGATACCAGCCGCGTGGGCTTTGCCCAGGGAATAGGAAATGTGAAGATCTTCCGCACCGATATCCAGGTGGCCTGCGACTCCATGCGCTTCACCGAACTGGACAGCATCGCCCGCTTCTACATCGAACCCAAGGTCTGGAACGACGGCAACCGTCAGTACACGGCCGACAGCATAGCAGTGCTCGTGAATTCTTCCGGTCTGGACCGGGCGAGCCTGATGAGCAATGCCTTCATAATCACCCAGGAAACCAAGGACCTCTTCGACCAGATACGGGCTACGGAGGTGATGGCCTACTTCGATACCACTTCCGCCCTGAAGCGTTTCGATGCCATGGGCGGGGCCAACGCCATCTTCTTCCTCAAGGAGAAGGAGGAGTTCGCTACGGTGAACAAGGTGGATTCCAAGATGCTCTCCGCCCATTTCCAGGACGGGGAACTGCAGACCATACACTACTTCGACGCGCCCAAGAACGATGCCTATCCTCTGCCCCAGCTGGTGGAAAGCGACAGGCGTATGAAGGGTTTCGCCTGGATGCCGGAGCTGCAGCCGCAGGGCAAGACGGACATCACCGACCTGACCGTGCGTCAGTCCCAGCGCAAGGAATATGAGGCCAAGCCCAAGACCAGTTTCAAGGAGACCGAGCGTTACTTCCCCGGCTATATGAAGACGGTTTATTCGGCCATCGAAGCTGCCAAGAACAAGCCCAAGGCCAAGGCCCCCGAGGCCGTGAAAGTCGAGGAGGAGGATGCTCCCGCAGCGGCTGACACCCTTTCCGTCAGCGACAGCCTATCCACCGCTCCCTCCGTCAAGGACTCCCTTGCCGTGGGAGATTCCATCGCGGTGAAGGACAGCCTGGCCACGCCGGATTCTATAGCGAAGCCCCATATCCCCACCAAGAAAGAACTCCGCGAACAGGCCTACCAGGCCCGCATCGCCATGCGCGAGGCACGCTGGGCCAAGGCCGACTCGATAGATGCCGCCAAGGCGGCTGCCGAGCTGCAGAAGAAGGAGGCCCGCAAGAAAGCCCACGAGGAGAAGGTGAAGGCAAAGCAGCTGAAGCAGGAAGAGGAGGATATGCGCAAGCTGGAGAAATATGTGAAGCGCTATCGCAAGAAATACGAACGCCAGCAGGCCCGCCTGGCCCGCAAGGCGGCGAAAAACGCAGAGAAAGATAAACCCAAGAAAGAAGATGATACAGATGGAAACGATTCTGGACAGATTCCTGAGATACGTAAAGATCGACACTCAGAGCAACGAGGACTCGGAGAGCCAGCCCTCCACGAGCAAGCAGCTGAACCTGCTGAAACTCCTGTGCAAGGAGCTGAATGAGCTTGGAGTCGAGGCCAGCCTCGACGAATACGGCTATGTGATGGGACGCATCCCCTCGAATGTCGAGGAGGATGTCCCCGCAGTGGGCTTCATCTCCCACGTCGATACCGCTCCCGATGCTTCCGGCGAGAACGTGAAACCTCAGATAATCAAGGACTACGACGGCTCCGACATCCCTCTCAAGGGCGTGCCCGGCCTCTCGCTCAAGACCTCCGAATTCCCCGAGCTCCTGGCCCATAAGGGAGAGACCATCATCACCACCGACGGAACCACCCTCCTGGGTGCCGACGACAAGGCCGGCGTGGCGGAGATTATGGATGCGGTCCAGTACATCGTCTCCCATCCCGAATTCAAGCACGGCCCCATCCGCATAGGCTTCACTCCCGACGAGGAGATTGGCCGCGGTGTGGTCAAGTTCGACGTTCCCAAGTTCGATGCTAAGTACGCCTACACCATGGATGGCGGAGAGGTTGGCGAGCTGGAGTTCGAGAACTTCAACGCCGCCTCCGCCAAGATCCATATCCAGGGCTGCAACGTGCATCCCGGCTACGCCAAGGGAAAGATGCGCAATGCCATCCTCATCGGCCAGGAACTGAACGCCCTGCTGCCCGTGGACCAGCGCCCCGAGTTTACCCAGGACTATGAAGGTTTCTTCCATCTGATTTCCTTCAAGGGAGCGGTCGAGGAGGCCGACATGGCCTACATTATCCGGGATCACAGCCGCGAGCTCTTCGAGAAAAAGAAGGCCGTTATGCAGGAATGTGTGGATTTCATCAACTCCCGCTACGGTGCCGGCACTGCCACCCTGGTACTCAAGGACCAGTACTACAATATGCGTGAGCAGGTGGAACCTCATTACCGCATAGTCGAGATAGCTATGAAGGCTATTGCCGACGCAGGCGTGGAACCCAAGGTACAGCCCATCCGCGGCGGCACCGACGGCGCGAATCTCTCCTTCAGGAACCTGCCCTGCCCGAACATCTTCGCCGGCGGCCTGAACTTCCACGGCAAGTTCGAGTGGGTCACCGTCGAGAACATGGAGAAAGCGGCCGCGGTCATCCGCAACCTCATCTCGCTCTACGCGGAATAGATTCGCCGGTCGGCGAATGACGATACAGAAGATCCCGGGCATGTCCCGGGCTTATTTTTTTAAAATATTTTCCGAAAAGATTTGCAAGTTCAAAAAAAGTGTGTACCTTTGCCGTCCCTTTCGATGAGGGAGACTTCAAAGAAGGGATTTGAGAGATCATTGACAATACTGAGAGAGATAACGAGGTAAAAGAAGTTAAAAGAGATTATAGTCTGTATAACTAAAATTCGAGTTTTTTCGAGTTGCGTAATATGGGACTGCAATTTCAAAGGCAAACGAGTAAA
>JAILMV010000113.1 GCA_024692185.1 Bacteroidales bacterium
TGTGGCCGGCAAGTTTGAGAATCGCAAAAAATAACTATATTTGCAGTCCCGTTCCCCGTGGACGGCATGCCACTTTAGCTCAGCGGTAGAGCAGCGCATTCGTAACGCGCAGGTCGGGAGTTCAAATCTGCCAAGTGGCTCCAAGAAAGGCCAGGTGTTTTCCTGGCCTTTTTTTTGAATATGTAAAGACGATGAAAAAGATAATCATAAGCATAGCCAGCCTGCTGCTGACAATAAACGCCTTCTCCCAGGAAAGCCTGCGTATGTTGATTGGCACCTATACCGAGAACAGCGCTTCGGAAGGCATATACTACTATGAGTTCAATCTGGAGAATGCCGATGCAAGGCTCTTGCACGTGGCCAAGACAGGCAATCCCTCGTTCGTAATCACCAACGACGACTGCAGCCGCGCCTACTGCGTGAACGAGTTCAACGACGGACGCGAGGCTGTCAGCAGTTTCGCCATCGAAGGAGATTCCCTGCGTTTCATGGGCTCCTGTCTCATCCGCTCGAAAGAAGTATCTGGAGCAGATCCCTGCAACCTGCTCTACACCGGCGAGGCCCTCATCAGTTCCAATTATAGCGGCGGATCCTTTACCAGTTTCAGGCTGAACGATGACGGGGTGGCGGACATGATGTCCCAGTACTTCGAATACGGCGAGACCCTCAGCAATCTTCTTTTAGGAAACGAAATAAGCGAAGAAGCCGCGCACATGCACTGCGCAGTCATCTCCCCCGACGGGAAATACATCTTCGGAACCAATCTCGGCAACGACTGCATCCACCGTTTCGAACTGAACGAAGGTCACAATCCACTCGGGAAAAACAGCATTGCCTGGAGCAACAAAGGCATTTTCAAGGCCGGGCCCAGGCATATGATATTCGACAAGAACGGCCACAGGGCCTATATGTTAGGAGAACTCAGCGACGAGCTTTTCGTATTCAGCTACAACGAAGGTTTCCTTACCCAGATCCAACGTCTGAAGGCCTACAAAGGCCGTGGGAAAGGCAGTGCAGACATCCATATCAGCCCCGACGGACGCTTCCTCTACACCAGCCACAGGCTGAAGGAAGACGGCATCTCCATCTTCAGTATCGAGCCCCAGGGAGGCACCGTCAGAAGGATAGGTTTCCAGCGCAGCGGGATTCATCCCCGCAACTTCGCCATCACTCCCGACGGAAAGTATCTGCTATGCGCCTGCAGGGATTCCAATCGTGTTGAAATCTACGAAATCGACCAGCAGACAGGACTACTCAGCGACACCGGAAAGGTTATTCCTGTGAAATCACCGGTCTGCGTACAGTTCCTTATTTCCAAATAAATACAGTAGCCAACAGAGGGTTGGCAGGTGCCGTAGATTCGGGATTAGGCTCCACCCTGCTGCTCAGATGCAGCTCGGCGGCCTTCATCCTCATTGCCAGGACCAGTTCCCCGGCCTCCAGCAGATAGCGCCTGGGAGAACCCGGACCTAGAAGGCGGATGGCAGCGGCTTTCTCGTCTATGTCGAAGCGGAAGGACTCTGCTTCGGACAGATGCTTTGCGGCCCTCACCACGGCCTCGAGCTGGGCGCCCATTACCGTATCGGCCGAAGCCTGGGAGGGCTCGGAAATATGCTTCAGAAGCCCTTCCACGGAGGCAGAAGGCCGGCGGACGGCCTTCTTACCTTCGCGGAATTCTTCCATTTTCTTTTCAAGGTAATTATCTGCCATAATCTATCCGCAATAAAAATATTGGGCGACCAGCCTTCGCATCAGCTTGGTATCGTTGCGCGCATCAGAATGCAGAGAAGCATCGTCGAAGGAGCGCAGAGCCTTGATGATTCCATCTATCATCCGGGGACGGAACACCCCTGACTCTTCATAGAAGGAACGGTCCTTTTCCAGGCAGGCGGCACTCTCCACGCAGCAGGAAGGCAGCTGGGCCAGGGTGGCAAGGCGGGCGGCATTCTCCTTCTTGTGGATGTCCATATCCACATATTTCTCGGAAGCAATGCGCAAAGCCTCTTCCACGGGCATCTCCAGGCCCTTGCGGGCAGCCACGCAAAGTCCGGCCATCAGCTGGTAGATATCCGCCGAGCAGTCCGGGCTGCGCATCTCGAAGGTCTGCTTGCCGGTGGTGTCCCTGTCGCTGGCGGGCTCGGCAGGATTGGTGGCATGGCACATATCCTTACCAGAACTCCATCCCAGAGGCACGCGGACCAGGGCGGAACGGTTGCAATCTCCCCAGCAGACATTGGTAGGAGCCTCCTGATGAGGAACCAGGCGGAAGTAGGATGTAGGATTCTTGTTGCCGAAAGCGGTAATCGAAGGAGCCAGCTGCATAAGGCCTGCAATGGCCCTCCTGGCCTCGTCCGAGAGGCGTCCGCCCTCGCCCAAAGTCACGTTCCTGCCATCCTTCATCAGACGCATGTGGATATGCATTCCGGATCCTGCCTTGCCGGTGGTAATCTTCGGTGCGAAACTCACGTCCAGCCCATATCTGTAGGCCAGGTTGCGTATCACCCATTTCGCAAGCAGAAGCTGGTCTGCCGCAGAATCCAGAGGGCTGGGCAGGAACTCTATCTCGTTCTGCTCGTAAATCTTGCCATCCAGGGTGAAATTGCCCACCTCGCTATG
>JAILMV010000186.1 GCA_024692185.1 Bacteroidales bacterium
ATTTAATTATTTATTTATTCTATTCTTTCTTCAACGCCTCGGCCGGGTTTGTCCGGGCGGTCTTGATGCTTTGGTAGAGCACGCTTATCGCTGCGATAAAGGCAACCGTCAGTCCGGCAAGAGCAAATATCCACCAGTAGAGGTCAATACGGTGGCCGTATCCGGAGAGCCAGCGATTCATAATGAACCAGGCAATCGGCACGCCGATGACAAAGGCGATTCCCACCATCTTCATGAACGACAGCACCAGTTCCTTCAGCACTCCGGAATAATCGGCCCCGAAGACCTTTTTCACCGACACGCTGCGAATCTCCTGCTGCATATAGTAGGAACTCATGGCAAAGAGGCCCAGGGCACTCACCAGGATGGACAGTAGCGTGAAGATGAGCACGATGTTCAGCACCCGGCTCTCGTCAGAAAAACCGTCCTCGATCATTTCCTCGATGTACTGGGCTTCGAAGAGCCGGTCCGGGAAGACTTCCTTGCAGGCGGCTTCCACCTGCTTTTTCGCTGCAGCCTTGTCTCCTGTCGTTTTCACAATCAGCACCCAAGGATAATCGTTGTCCGGATTCTCGCCTCGATTGTAGATGAGTGCGGCGCTCTGGTCGGCCTCCAGGGGACGGATCTTGAAATCGTAGTAGATTCCGCCGATCTGAAGTGTGCCATTCTGGGCCGATTGGAATTCTGTCGCTGTCTCGTCTATGCCAATTTGCTTAAAAGCGTATTCATTGAGCCACCAGGCACGCTGATGATTGTCCTGCTTCACTTTCAGACCAAGGATTTCGAAATACTTATCGTCTCCTTGGATCTGTTGGAACGATACCCAACGGCCATCCGGCAGTTCCATCGTCCAGTTGTTCGTTCCTCCCAGCGGAATGCCGTCGCCCTGACCAACTTCTTCTACGCAGGGCTCAGCGCGAAGACGATCCAGCAGCGGTCGGATTTCTCCGGTACTGCCGAAGGCATTGTCAACCACGAGGATATCCTTAGTATTGTAGCCCAGGTCGGCAGAAACCAGATGCCGGATCTGCAGCCCCATAGTGAGGGCACTTACCAGCATCACGACGGCCACCACATTCTGCACGATGATGATGACTTTGCTGTAAACCGTCTTGGTCTTGAGCCTGAGCGTACCCCGCACAATCTCGATGGGCTGCGCCTGCTGGATTAGCAGGGCCGGGACGATGCCGGAAAGGAGGCCCAGCAGGGCGATGAAGCCCAGAACCAGAAGCAAATTGACAGGCGTAACCGACTTGAAAATGGATACCTGGTACTCCAGCAGGCGGGAAACCGCCGGACAGAGCGCTTCGGCAAGCAGGATGGCCAGCAGCATAGATATCCCACAGATAAGGGTGCTCTCGGAAATCACCTTCAGGAAGATGCTGCGCTTGTCGGCGCCCACCAGCCGCCGGGTAGCCATTTCCTTGGCTCTGAAGCCCGTGAGGGCAGTGGTCATATTAATATAATTGAGCACGGCAAACGCAAGGAGCAGTATGCACATCGCCAGCAGCAGGTTCACAAAACTGCGGTTCCCAAACTGAATTGTCTCTGTCCAATCTTGGTTCCCGTCTTCCAGGAAGTACATATCCTTCAGAGGGATGATCCGGACCTTGTCATACTTGCTCTTATACGCCCAGAAATTCTCCTCACACCAATCCAGGATGGCATCGTGCTTTGCCTGCAGGTCAGCGCCAGGATAGGCCATCACGAAGCAGATGCCACCACTGGCATTGCTCATGTGCTCATCGTGTGCCGTATTGATCTTGGTCATGATCTCGCCTCGCAGCAGGACATCCGGCGCTTTCAGGATGGAATTTCCGAAATCCTCATAGATACCGCAGACGGTAATCTGATAATCCCCATTATAGCTGAGGGATATTATCTGACCGAGCGGATCCTTGTCTCCGAAATGTGCATTCGCAAACTCCCGGCTCACCATACAGCGGTCCCAGGACACACGCCAGTCGGCCTTGTTGCCTTCCACCAAGTCATAACTGAACATCTCAAAGAAGGTGCTGTCCACTGCCATTGTGCTACCATACACCAATTCGCCTCCGATGGTAAAGGCCGAAGCAGAAGCAATACTGGCCACGCAGCAGCCCTTCTCGATTTCAGGGAAGTTGTTCTTCAGATGTTTGTCCAGCCAATAACCCATACTGACATTGTCGTCATTGGCAATTACATAGATCCGGTCCGCATTCTGCTGGAAAGAATCCGTGGACAGCTGCCGCTGGACATAGGCTGCCAGCAGGAGCACGAATGCCATCGACACCGTCAAACCCACGAGGTTGATCCCCCCGTATAACTTATTCTTCTTAAGGAAGTTCCAAAAGCTTTTCATAGTCTAGAATACCAACACGTCGCTGTCACCATAGGTATCATATCCGGAGGTGATGACCTTTTCGCCCGGCTCCAGGCCTTCGAGGACCTCGTAGTACTGCGGGTTCTGGCGGCCGATGCGGATCTCGCGCTTGACGGCCTTGGTGCCCTCTTTGTTGACAACGTAGATCCATTTTCCGCCGGTCTTCTGGTAGAAGGTGCCGCGGGGGATAATCACGGCCTCTTCCGGCTGGCCCAGCTGGAGGTTGAGGTAGTAGGTCTGGCCGGCGCGGATGTTGTCCGGCTGCTCGCCGTCAAACTTGAAGTCGGCCTTGAACTTGCCGTCGCGGACCTCGGGATAGACCTTCCGAATGACGGTGGAATAGGTTTCACCCTGGCGCTCGAAGGTAGCCGCCAGGCCGTCCACCACGCGGTCGATGTAGTGCTCGTCGATCTGCGCTTCCACCTTGTAGGTGCCCACGCTGTTGATCTGCCCGATCTTGGTGCCGGCGGCGATACTCTGGCCCAGGACCACGTCCAGCAGGCCCAGTTCGCCGTCGATGGGCGCCTTCACGACAAGGTTGGATTTGCGCTTGCGTATCATCTGCATATTGAGAAGCATGCTTTCCAGACTCTCTTCCATCCGGTTGATCTGGGTGCTGCGGTACAGGCTGTCCTGGACGGCGCGCTCGCGGATCAGGTCGTATTTCTGTTTCGCCAGACGGTAATCTTCCTCGGCTTTCAGGTATTCTTCCCGGGCGATCAGCTTGTCCTCGTACAGGGCCTTCTGCTGCTCGTAGGCGCGGCGCAGGCGCTCCACCTGGATGCTGTATTCCAGCACATTCTGGCGGACGTCCAGCTTCTGCTGCTCCATCGAGATCTGCGTGTTGCGCTGGATGTTCTCCTTCTCGGCCAGGTCTGCCTCGGCATTCAGGATCTGCATGTCCAGGTTGTCGTTGCTCAGGACCAGGATGGCGTCGCCGGCCTTCACCGGCGAGCCCTCCTCGATGAGGATCTTCTCCACGATGCCGCCTTCCTGCGGGCTCAGCTGGACGGTCGTC
>JAILMV010000190.1 GCA_024692185.1 Bacteroidales bacterium
GCCATCTTCCCGGAAGCCCTGCAGACCCTCCCGGAGAGGGAACTGCGCAGCGGGCTCGCGGAGATGCTGAAGACCTTCATAATCAAGAATCCATCCCACGCCTACGAGCGCACGGTGGCCCTGTTCTCGCAAGGCAGGCCCCTCGAATCCGCGGCCGAACTCAGCGAACTTATCCAACTGGCCGCCGGCATCAAGCAGGACATTGTGGAGAAGGATGAGTTCGAAACGGGCATCCGCCGCAAACTCAACCTCGGGCATACTTGGGGTCACGCCATCGAATGGTGGCAGAAGAAATCTCCCAAGGCCGGGCAGGCCTGCACCCACGGAGAAGCAGTGGCCATAGGAATGGTTCAGGCGGCCCTATACGCCGAGAAACTGGGCCTCAACGAGGAGGATGGGCTGGCAGAGCGCATCTGCAAGGACCTGGCGGCCTGCGGCCTTCCCACGGAACTCCCCTGCCCCGTCGGCGAGCTTCTTCCCGCAATGGCGAAGGATAAGAAAGCAGAAAACGGGCAGATCCGTCTGGTCCTGCCCGCTAAAATAGGTAAAGTCCTGGTGAAGAAGTGCGCCCTAAGCTTTGCTGAATAGCGCTTTCACCAGCGCAGGGACGTCGGCAACCTTCACTATCTTGATTCCCTCGGGGACCTTCCCGGCGGAAGGCGTAAAGCTGCTTACATATATCTTCTTGAAACCCAGCCGGGCGGCTTCCGCGATGCGGCGGTCGGTCTGGGCCACGGGGCGGATCTCTCCGCTCAGGCCTATCTCCCCGGCAAAGCAGGAATCCCCCGGAAGGGAATAATCGAAGTTGGATGAAAGCACTGCGGCTATGACGGCGAGGTCGGCTGCAGGGTCGCTTACCTTGAGGCCTCCGGCCATGTTCAGGAACACGTCCTTGGCGCTGAGATGGAAGCCCGCGCGCTTTTCCAGCACTGCGAGCAGCATGTTCAGACGACGGATGTCGAAGCCCGTGGCGGAGCGCTGGGCAGTGCCGTAAACGGCGCTGCTCACCAGGGCCTGGACCTCGAAGAGGAGGGGCCTGGTGCCATCCAGCGTAGCGCAGATGGCTGCGCCGCTGAGGCCGGCTTCGTGCATGGGGATGAGCATCTCCGAAGGGTTCGCGACCTCCCTGAGTCCGGCGCCGGTCATCTCGAACACCGCAATCTCGGAAGTGGATCCGAAGCGGTTCTTGATGCTGCGCAGTATCCTGTAGGATCCGCGGTTCTCTCCCTCGAACTGGAGGACTACATCCACTATATGTTCCAGGATCTTGGGTCCGGCGATGTAGCCGTCCTTGGTGATATGCCCGATGAGTATGACGGGAACGCCGCTGGTCTTGGCGAAGCGCAGCAGCATGGCCGCCACTTCCTTTATCTGCGAGACGCTGCCGGGGGTGGATTCCACGGTGTCGGTGAACATGGTCTGCACGGAGGCCACTATCATCAGCTGGGGCTTGATGGCCTCTGCCTGCTCGATGATGGATTCTATCCGGGTTTCCGTGAAGATGAGGGTCTGGTCGCCGACGTTTCCGCCCAGGCGGTCCGCACGCATCTTCACCTGCCTCTCGCTCTCCTCTCCCGTGACATATAGGGTGCTGATGCCCGAGGCCAGGGGAATCTGCAGGCTGAGGGTGGATTTCCCTATGCCGGGCTCACCGCCCACCAGCACCAGGGAACCGGGCACTATGCCGCCTCCCAGGAGCCTGTCTACCTCCTGCATTCCGAGCGACATGCGCGGCTCCTTGCTGCGGTCGATCTCCTTCAGCCTTACCGGCCTCCGGCCATCTCCCGCCTTGGCAGACAGCCCCTTGGAGCCGCTGGAAGCGGACTTCTTCTCCACCGGAGCCTCCACCATAGTATTCCACTCCCCGCACGCCGGACAGCGCCCCATCCACTTGGGACTCTCGTTTCCGCAATTCGTGCAATACCACAATGTCTTAGCCGATGCCATGTCGTTCGAATGTTATTAGTTAATCTCCGGTAGCCGGACTGTTACAAATTTACAAGTTTTTATCCTTATGCCACGATAATTACGATAGATTTTTCGCGCGT
>JAILMV010000193.1 GCA_024692185.1 Bacteroidales bacterium
GGTGGCAACACCGACGGACATTGCCTGCTTGGGCACCTGGTTCACGTCGTTATTGAAGAAACGGGAGTTCACGCGGATGGTGTCGTCGGTGAGGGTGACCACGCGGGTGCGGCTCTGCAGCGAGGAGAAGGGCTCGTTGAAGGCGATGTGGCCGTCTTCGCCGATGCCGCCGAAGAAGAGGTCGAATCCGCCAGCGGCAACTATCTTCTCTTCGTATGCTGCGCACTCGGCTGCGAGGTCGCGGGCGTTACCGTCCAGGATGTGGATGTTCTCGCGAGGGATATCGACATGGTCGAAGAGGTTGCGGAACATGAAGCTGTGATAGCTTTCGGGATGCTCCACGGGAAGACCCACATACTCATCCATATTGAAGGTAACTACATTCTTGAAGGAAAGTTCTCCGGCCTTGTTCATACGGACGAGTTCCGCATATACAGGTTCGGGAGTGGAACCGGTAGGCAGGCCCAGCACGAAGGGCTTGTCCGAAATGGCGGCCTTGGCCTTGATGGCGCCGGCGATACGATGGGCCACCCACAAGGCAGCTTCCTTGGCGTTGTTTCTGATAATGACTTTCATATTATCTTAATCTTAAAAATACTTCGATTGCCTGATATTCGGCCATACCCAGCTCGTCGTAATGCTTAGCGGTGGCCTGGGTACGATCCTCAGCGCGCTGCCAGAACTCACGGGGATCTTCGCCGGGGAAGGGAACGATGTCCTTCTGGGAAAGATGGCGGTAGATGGCGTGACGCTTCTCGATGAGCTCGTCCGGGCTGAGCGGAACGGCCATGTCCACGCGGGAAAGCTCCCACTCCATCCATGCGCCGCGGTAGAGCCAGATGTGGCAATTGTCCACCCAGGCGGCTCCGCTCTCCTTCAGCTCCTCGAAAGCCTCGAGGGCAGCCTCGGTACATACGCGGTGGGTTCCGTGAGGATCGGCAAGGTCACCGGCCATATAGATCTGGTCGGGCTGTATGCTCTCCATTAGGGCCTTGATGATGTCCACATCCGCCTGGCTGCAAGGGAGCTTGCGTATGCCGCCACTCTCGTAGAAGGGCAGGTTCAGGAAGTGGATGTGGTCGTCCTTCACGCCGAAGGAATAATCGGCTGCGCGGGCTTCGCTGCGGCGGATGGCGGCCTTGATGTCGAGGAGCTTGCGGGGCTCGGGCTCGCCGGGCACCTTGGAATCTACCAGGGCCTGGACCTCTGCGGTGCGGTCGCCGTATCCCAGCTGGTAGGCGGCGTCGATGTGCTGCATCACCACGGAATCATGCACGGCAACGTTGCCGGAGGTCTGGTAGGCCACATGCACGTCGTGTCCCTGATGCACCAGGCGGATGAAGGTACCGCCCATGGAGATGACATCGTCGTCCGGGTGCGGGGAGAGGATGAGGACCTTCTTGGGGAAGGGCGTGGAAGCCACGGGGCGGGTACTGTCGTCCGCATTGGGCTTTCCACCGGGCCAGCCGGTGATGGTATGCTGGAGGTCGTTGAAGACCTTGATGTTCACCTGGTCATAAGGGCCGGCAACGTCCAGAAGCTCCTCTAGGGAGTGCTGGAGATAGTCGGCGTGGGTGAGCTTGAGGATAGGTTTATGAACCTGCTGGCAGAGCCAGATGACGGCTTTGCGGCGGAACTTGGGAGTCCAGTCGCAGGGGCCGATGAGCCAAGGGGCCACGACCCTGGTAAGGAGGCTGCCGGACACCTCGTCCACGAACATCGAAACGTTCTCGTGATGCTGGAAGTAGGTGGCGGGGCAGTCGGGACCGATCTCACCCTCTACCACGCGGGCCACGGCCTCGGCCTTGGTCTCGCCCCAGGCCATCAGGATGACCTGCTTGGCGCTCATCATAGTGCTGATGCCTATGGTTATGGCTTCTTTAGGTGTGACGGAAAGATCTCCATTGAAATTACGGGCCTGGCGCTTGCGGCTGGGGTAGCTCAGCAGCACGGTGCGGGTGCGGCTGGACTCGGAGGTACCGGCTTCGTTGAAGCCGACCTGTCCCTGCTCGCCAATACCCATGATGAGAAGATCGAGATTGCGGGCATCCTTGTCGAATTTCGAGCACCACGCGGCTACCTCCTCGTGGGAGACGCTGCCGTCGGGGATGTGGATGTTTTCGGGAAGAATGTCAATGTTGTTCAACAACTCCTGGTGGAGCCGGCGATTGCGGCTCTGCATGTCTGTGGGCGACGAAGGGTAATACTCATCAATGCTAAACACAGCAACCTTCTTAAAAGAAATGCGCCCCTCGCTATAGTAGCGGGAGAGCACTTTATAAAGAGATGCCGGAGTGGCACCAGTCGTCAAGCCAAGCTTGAAAATGCCCTCCGGTTTCTCTTTTTCGAATCTGTGAATAGCTTCTACTACGATGTCGGCCACTTTACGGCTGCCTTCGGTGGAATCTGAATAAACTTCTGTAAAAATCTTGTCGTATCCGTGAAGGATGTCTTTGGGTAGATTTTCAGTAATCAGGCCTCCATCTTCGGGCAAAGTAAAATGTCTCATAGTGTGCTATATAAAGTTTTAAAGTAAGTGAAGTCCAACAGTAAGTCCTGCCATCACGATCGAGACCATGCTCATCAGTTTTATGAGGATGTTGAGCGAAGGTCCCGAAGTATCCTTGAACGGGTCTCCGACCGTGTCGCCCACGACCGTGGCGTGGTGGCTCTCGGAATTCTTGCCTCCGAAATGTCCCTCCTCGACGTACTTCTTGGCGTTATCCCAGGCACCGCCGGAGTTGGACATGAACACGGCCAGCACGAAGCCTGCGCCGAGGCCGCCGATAAGCAGGCCAAGCACGCCGGCAACACCCAGCACTATACCGGTGATCACCGGAACCAGGATGGCAATGAAAGCAGGCAGCAGCATCTCGTGCTGTGCAGCCTTGGTGGAAATCTCCACGCAACGCTTGTAGTCCGGAGTTCCCTCGCCGGTAAGGATACCCTTGATTTCACGGAACTGGCGGCGCACCTCCACGACCATCTTGCCGGCAGCACGGCCGACGGCATTCATGGTAAGGCCGCAGAAGAGGAAGGCCATCATGGCACCGATGAACACGCCCGCAAGCACGGAAGGATTCATCAGGCTGACGTTATAATTATTAAGTATGTCGAGGATGCTCGCACCGGCGGCTTCCACCTGGCCGGCAACGCCGTTCACAAGTTCGCCTGTACGGGCGAGGGCAATCTTGATTTCCTCGATGTAAGATGCAAGCAGGGCGAGGGCGGTAAGGGCCGCGGAGCCGATGGCAAAGCCCTTGCCGGTAGCGGCAGTGGTGTTGCCGAGGGCGTCCAGGACGTCCGTACGCTCGCGCACTTCCGGATCAAGCTCGCTCATCTGGGCATTGCCGCCGGCATTGTCGGCGATGGGGCCATATGCGTCGGTTGCGAGAGTGATACCCAGGGTAGAAAGCATACCCACAGCCGCGATAGCCACGCCGTACAGACCATGGGAGAGGTTGGCGGCGCTGAGCATGTTGGCCACGTCGAAGTTGATGGCGAAGAGGTAAGCCAGGATGATGGCCACCGCGATCGCTATGACAGGGATGGCGGTAGATACCATACCGAGGCCGACACCGTTGATGATGACGGTGGCGGGGCCTGTCTGGGAGGCCTCTGCCAGCTTCTGGGTAGGCTTATATGAATGGGAAGTGTAGTATTCGGTTGCTTTGCCGATGATCACACCGGCGAGGAGGCCTGCCACGACGGAGCAGCTGAGCTGCCACCAGTTCTCGAAACCGAGCACGTAGAGGACTCCGAAGGTGGCCACGCCGCTGAGGGCGGCAGCCAGGTTGGTACCTACGCTCATGCTCTTGAGCAGCTGGGCCATGCCGGCACCTTCCTTGGTGCGCACGGTGAAGATGCTGACTACGGAGAGCACCACGCCGATGGCGGCGATGAGCATAGGGGCGAGGATGGCACGCATCTGCATGTCGTCCCCTGCGCCATAGAATGCGGATGCACCCAGAGCCATGGTGGAGAGGATGGAACCGCAGTAACTTTCATAAAGGTCTGCACCCATACCGGCCACGTCGCCCACATTGTCGCCTACGTTGTCGGCGATGGTAGCGGGGTTGCGGGGGTCGTCCTCGGGGAGGTCGGTCTCAACCTTACCTACGAGGTCGGCGCCCACGTCGGCAGCCTTGGTGTAGATACCTCCGCCCACGCGGGCGAAGAGGGCCTGGGTAGATGCACCCATTCCGAAGGTAAGCATGGTGGTGGTGATGACGACCATCTTCTGTGCGGTGGTGGCATCATGCACGAATGCGTTCAGTAAAATGAACCATATTGCTATGTCCAGAAGGCCGAGACCTACCACGGTGAGACCCATCACGGCGCCGGAGCGGAAAGCGATCTTGAGACCGGCATTCAGGCTGCGGCGGGCAGCATTGGCGGTACGTCCGGATGCATAGGTAGCGGTGCGCATGCCGATGAAGCCGGCAAGTCCGGAGAAGAAACCTCCGGTGAGGAAGGCGAAGGGCACCCAGGGATTCTGGACGCCGAAACCGTAGGCTAGTATAGCGAAGAATATCGCCAACACTACGAATACGATGATAACTACCTTATACTGCTGTTTGAGGTAAGCCATTGCCCCCTCACGCACGAACTGTGCGATTTTCTTCATGGTCGGAGTGCCCTCATCTTCTTTCTTCATCTGCGCGTAGAAGATAGCTGCGAAAACGAGCGCAACTACGGAGGCAGCAGGCACTGCATAGAATAGTGGGTTCATAAATATGGTTTTAACAATTATTCTGCAAAGATAAAAAAAGAAGGGAGAAACCGAAATTTCCCCCTTCATTTTTGAGCTGTTTTATTCAGCCTTGGCTTCTTCTGCAGGTGCCTCTGCGGGTGCTTCCGCTGCGGGCGCCTCTGCGGGCGCGGCCTCTGCCTTCTTCGCGCGGCTGCGGCGGGTGGTCTTCTTCGCCTCCTTCTTGCTGCTGCCTGCGAGGGCTGCCTCGTTGAAGTCTACGAATTCGATCAGAGCCATTTCAGCGGCATCTCCCTGGCGGAAACCGACGTGGAGGATACGGAGGTATCCGCCCGGACGGTCTGCGACCTTGGGTGCGATGGTACGGAAGAGTTCACTCACGGCGTTCTTATCCTTCAGGTAGCTGAAGACGACACGACGGTTGTGGGTGGTGTCCTCTTTGCTCTTGGTGATAAGCGGTTCAAGATAAGGCTTGAGGGCCTTCGCCTTGGCCTCGGTGGTGATGATCCTCTTGTGGAGGATGAGCGAGGAAGCCATGTTGGCGAGCAGGGCCTTGCGATGTCCGCTCTTGCGGCCGAGATGATTAACTGCTTTATTGTGTCTCATCGTTAGATATTCTTTTTCTTAGGTTCAATATTGTACTTGGTAACATCCATTCCGAACGAAAGCTTCATCTTCTCCACCAGCAGGTCGATCTCGT
>JAILMV010000020.1 GCA_024692185.1 Bacteroidales bacterium
CCCGTGGCAGAGGCTTGGGACCTTCTTCGCAGCGATGTCCTCAACGATACCCGCTTAAGCGGATCGGCCCGCGAGAACATCCTTTCCATCATCGATTCCAACGAATCAGATGACGCAAAAGAAGCTAAATTATCTGCCATGAATTCCTGGCGTTATCTCTACGCCAACTATTTCCGCCGTCTGCGTTTTGCTGAAATCCATGCTACAGTCCATGCAGATGCCGGTTCCATAATGTTCCCCTGCAGTTCTGCAAAGGTCGATGAGGATTATCAGAGTAACTCTGCCGCTATCGACGGAATCATGAAGCAGCTTGCAGGGCGCGATGCTTCCGAGATCTCTGCGATCAGGGTAGTATCTTCCACTTCTCCCGAGGGCCCTGCCAGCCTGAACAACAGCATTGCGCTGAAACGTGGCAATGCCCTCCGCAATTATATCATCGCAAAATATCCTGCTTTAGCAGGTAAAATTTCAGTACTTTCTGCCGGCGAGGCCTGGGATGACCTCCGGTCCGCTGTCGATAGCGACAACGCTCTTTCCGACGATGCCCGTAGCGAAATTCTCTCAATTATCGTTTCCCCTGCTACGGCCGACGAGAAGGAGGCTAAACTGCGTGCCCTCCCTGAATGGGGGTACCTGTTTAATGAGGTTTTCCCTGGTCTGCGCTATGCACGTGCTTCCCTTGAACTGAATTGCACGCCAGCAGAACCGGCCCTTCCTGCCACCAAGCCGGCAGATTCTACTGATAAAATACACTACCATCTGAACTCCGCTACAATCGATGCCGGCGCCTTCAATAACGAGGCCGCCCTTAAGTCGATTACGGACAAGATCGATGGTATGGATCTATTTGAAATATCCGCTATCCGGATACTTTCTTCCACATCTCCCGATGGGCCCGTAGGCATTAACGAACGCCTCTCCCTGAAGCGCGGCCAGGCCCTTCGTGACTATATTCTCGAAAAATATCCTGCATTAGCAGGTAAGATATCAGTGCTTTCTGCCGGCGAGGCCTGGGATGACCTCCGGTCCGCTGTCGATAGCGACAACGCTCTTTCCGACGATGCCCGCAGCGAAATTCTCTCAATTATCGTTTCCCCTGCTGCGGCCGACGAGAAGGAGGCTAAACTGCGTGCCCTCCCTGAATGGGACCACCTGTTTAAAGAGGTTTTCCCTGGTCTGCGCAACGCGCGTGCTGAGTTTGAAATAAACCGCACGCCAGCAGAACCGGCCCTTCCTGCCACCGAGCCGGCAGATTCCACTGTTATCATTAAAGATACTGTCGCCATTGCAGATACCATTGCAAAGGCCGACACGATTGCAGTTGCCGATACTGTAGTAAAGCAGGTAGTCGCCCCTGTCGACAGCGTTCCCGTGACGAAAGTCATCAGCGAGGAAGTCTTCGACCGCCGCACTCCTGCCGTTGCCGTTTCCACCAACCTCCTGCTCGACGCTATCACCGCTCTGAACGTCAGCGTGGCCGTGCCTATCGGCGATAAGTGGAGCGTCCGCGCCGAGTACATCAATCCTTGGTGGGTATGGGACAACAACGCCCGTGCTTTCCAGATCCAGCAACTTAACTTCGGCGCCCGCTACTATCCTGGCGGAAATCTCTTCGGCCTCAATCTTGGAGACCGCAGCCGTAAGCGCATACTTACCGGATGGTATCTCGAGGGAATGTTCGGCACCGGCAAGTACGACATCGAACCCTTCGAAAAAGGATGGCAGGGTGAGGATTGGCTCCTCCAGGTCGGCGGTGGCTACAGCTTCCGTCTCGGAGCACATTGGAGCCTGGACCTCGGCATCGGCTTTGGTGCGATGCAGACCAAGTACCGTTACTACGAAGGCAATAACGACAATTCTAAGCTAATCTATAAATATAGCGGACATTATTCCTGGATGGGACCTACCAATGTCCGCGCATCCCTCACCTACCTGTTCTACTTCAAGAACCGTAAGGCTGCAAGGCGTCTCGATAGCGAGCGCCGTTATTTGAGGGAAGATTCCGGCTTGTACCTCAAGCGCGGAATCGATATCCGTAAGAACAACACGGAGACCATTACCAGGACCGTGACAGAAAAGAAGGAGGTGGGTGATGACTAAGTTATTCAAAGCCATAATCCTTCTGACCGCCCTAGTGCTGTCGATTTCGTCCTGCACCCGCCGTCCCCTTTGGGAAATCGAGGAGGTCGGTGCCCGCATCAAGGTCAAGGTCGATTGGACGCAGTTCGTAGAGCGCCCTACCGGTATGACGCTTATGTTCTTCGACGACAACGACAAGCTTACTCAGCTTACCACCAATGACGTGGATTCTGTGTACGTGACTCTGCCCGAGGGACATTGGCGCGTTTATGTATTCAACCAGAGCGTGTCCGAGTTCGGAACCCTTTCCTTCTCCGGAATGGATAAGTTCGAGACTCCCGAGGCCTATGTGGCAGAAGTAGTGAACCGCAGCTGGCTCAACCAGATGACTACCGGTGCTCCTACGCAGAGGGTGCTATGCGAACCTGAAGATCTGGGTGTGGATATCGGCGAGTTCGAGATTTCCGGTAGGATGGTGCAGCAGTACACCGAATTCCGTTCCAAGGTAAAAGCCAGGTCCGGCTCATCTACAAAGGCAGATTTCGATGATTCCGAACTCGACTCCGTGTATGAGACTACGGCCGTCGTGCTCTATCCTAAGAATGTGGTTTCCATGCTCGAGGTTACTGCTTACTTCAAGGGTATGCAGAATCTGTATTCGGCTCGTGCTTCCATAACCGGCCTTGCCGAAGGCTTCTACATTACTCAGAATCGCCCGAATGATACTGAGATTACCCAGATTCTGGAAGATTGGACCAAGTACGTCGATGAGAACGACCCTACGCTTGGTTATGTGAAACTGAAATCCAACATCTCCACCTTCGGCCTTCCCGGAGGTTACGAAGATGTGGAAGACCTGTCGAAGAGGGACTCGACGCTTAACGTGTTTACCATGTCCTGCCTCCTCCGCGACCTTAAGACTCAGGTTGACGTCCCCTTCTATGTCGGACATAAGTTCGAGGTAGAGAAACACGAAATTGGAATAGGAACCCAGGTGGCTATCTCCATACGCCTTGTGCTGAAACTGGAGATCGGCCTCGAATCGCCTATCGTCTTGCCGGAGGTTCCTCCCGCCACGGGAGACAATGCCAGCGGCTTCGACGCCACGGTGGATGACTGGGAAGAAGGAGAGACCGTGGAGATTCCGATGTAACAAAAATGAATGTAACAAAATTTAAATATTATTAATTAACTAATCACAAAGCTTTATGAAAAAGTATTTAATCCTTGCTGCTACTGCAGCGCTCGTCCTCGGAGCTTGCTCCAAGAATGATGTCGAAATCGCCGAAGAGAAGACCCCGGTCACTTTCGGTACGTATCTCGGAAAGGCTGTCACCAAGGCAGGTGATACAGGTTCTATCAACACTCCTCAGACCCTTGCACAAAAAGATGGTTTTGGTGTTTTTGCATACTACACCGGAGCCACGGCTTATAGTGCCGGTCAGACTGCTTATACTCCTAACTTCATGTACAATGAGCATGTCGAGGGTACTGATGCTGCTTCTCCTGTATGGGACTACGGCAATCATAAATTCTGGCCCAATGGAAATGCCGTTGCCGATAATACTACAAATGGTGCTGTTGGTGATGGTGCTGGTAAACTTAGTTTCTTTGCTTATGGCCCTTATGCGGCTCCTGGTAACTCTGAGACAGAAGGTATTATCTCCTTCAGTGCAGCTGGGACCGCTGGAGATCCTACCGTTACCTATATCCTTAATGGTGTTGACCTTCTTTGGGGTACAGCTGGTAATAGTGATGCGACCACGAATGGTACCGCACAGGCAGGAGATACTCTTACAGGTGGCAAAGCAGCAGTGAACGTTGACCTTACCAAGCAGAAGACCAATGGAAAGGTAAAATTCGCTTTCAAGCACGCCCTTGCAAAACTTGGAAAGATTCAGGTTGTTGCTGACATCTCCAATGGTGATGCTCTTACCGGCGGTACTCAGGGTAATACCAAGATTACTGTAAGTCAGGTAATAATTACGCCCGATGCTGCGAATGGTAAGGGAACCCTTAATCTTGCGACCGGTGTTTGGACCCTTGCTACTCCCGCATCAGATGTGACGCCCGCTGCTCTTTCCATTGAAACTGCTGATATGGCAGACGCCGTCAAAGAACCCGCTACCGTTACCGAATGGGCTCATCTGACTGGAGCCGGTGTTACGGCAACAGCAGCTAACCTTCTTAAGGAGGGTGCCG
>JAILMV010000021.1 GCA_024692185.1 Bacteroidales bacterium
CCTTTGCCGTCTTCCTTCTTCTCCATGCTTCCGTCCACGGCCTTGAACCTGCGCATCTTCTCTTCTTTATCTTTGTCGTAGTACATCGGCTTATAATTGAAAACCCGATGTTCGTTATCTCCGAAAAAATTGAAAAATCCCATAGTTTACAAATTTAACATTTTTCTTTTTACCTTTGTATTATGCAAACACGAATAGGACAAGGATATGATGTCCACGCCATAGCTGAGGGCCTCCCTATGTGGCTCGGTGGCGTGCAGATACCCTCCGCGACAGGCTTCGTGGCCCATTCCGACGGCGACGTTGCCATCCACGCCCTCTGCGATGCCCTGCTCGGCGCAGCTGCGCTGGGGGACATCGGCCTCCACTTCCCGGACAATTCCGACGAATGGAAAGGTGCCGATAGCAAGATGCTGCTGGCAAAGGTGGTGGAGATGCTCTCCGAGCGCGGTTGGAAGGTAGGGAACGCGGACATCACCATTGCCCTTCAGGCTCCCAAGCTCCGCCCTCATATCGACAAGATGCGTGCCACCCTCGCCCCCATCCTGGGAGTAGGGGAAGATGCCGTTAGCGTGAAGGCCACTACGGCCGAAAAGCTCGGCTTCGTGGGCCGCGGAGAGGGTTGTGAGGCCTGGGCTGTAGTAACCATCAACAAAGACTGATTATGGAAAAAGCAATAGTTGTAGTAGATGAGATTTACGATTTCATCACCGGCGGATCCCTCGAATGCGGGCATTCCGAAGAGGCCGTAGCGGCCACCAAAGCCCTTATCGAAAAGAATCCCGCCCTTCCTGTACTGTTCATCTGCGACCATCATCCCGCAAACCACTGTTCCTTCGCGGCCCAGGGCGGCCCCTGGCCTCCCCACTGCGTTGCCGGCACCCACGGAGCGGAGATCCACAAGGATCTGCTGCCTTTCGTGAGCGAGGAACTTACATTTTATAAGGGATGTGATCCCGAGCAGGAGCAGTATTCCGGTTTCGACGGCAAGAACGAGGCCGGCCAGAGCCTGGCTGAGGTGCTTAATCTGCTTGGTACGGAAGTGGTTTACGTGACCGGTATCGCTACTGAATATTGCGTCAAAAACACGGCTGAGGATCTTCTCAAGGCCGGTTTCAAGGTTACTGTCATTGAAGATTGCCTCGGCTGGGTCGATGCCGAAGGGCATAAAAAAACCCTCCCTGACTTGAAGTCGGAAGGGATAAGAATTCAATAAGTAATCTAATTACTTCTTGATTTCTTCCTTTACAGCCTCTGCGCCAGCGGCGACGGCTTCCTTAGCTACGTCGACAGCTGCATCTTCAACTGCGTCCTTAACTTCTTCGGCAGCGCTCTGCTCGGCTGCTGCAACTTCCTGTGCTGCAGGCTCTGCTGCTTCCTTTGCTTTCTTGTTTCCGCAAGATGCGGCGCTTACCATGAGGGCTGCTACGGCGAGGATTACATAAATCTTCTTCATAAGGCAATAAACTTTAAGAATTTAACCGGTTAAAAATACTGTGACACAAACGTCATTTGAGCAAAAGTAACAATTATTCCGAAAAAGTGGTTACAATTTTTAAGTTTTCTTTAAAAATCGTAGGCTTCCACGACTTTGGTACTGCTTTCCTTGTACCTTCCGAATACCCAGCAAAGGCCTATCATATAGCACCTTCCTATGCGTTCCCTATAGTTTTGTTGGACGAAATTATCGGAATGTATCGTACTTTCCATGAGCCCTCCCCTGTGCAGGACATCGGAGATTTCAAATGACAAGTGAAGTTTCGGCTTTTCAAAATAATGACTTACGCTGATGGATGAAACGGGTTCCATCTTGAACTTGGATAATTGTACGGATTGGGCGGATTGTTTTAAGAGCAGAGATGCATTTATATCCAACCAGTCGGGGCTGGCGCTGAATGAAATTGAAGCACTGGGACTTCCTATCGAATTCTTCTTCCCGGAGGAAAAAGTATGGAATGATTTGCCGTATGAAGCCATGACACGCGTGGAGATTATTTTTGTCAATCTAATCTTGGCGTCTCCTCGGAAAAAGAAGGACTCCGACTGCCCTATATTCTGATATGTACTTCTCGAAATACCATCGTCCTGAACGGAAACCATCCTTTCTATCCCTCCTGTCATATTCGAATAGGATAAGCTCAGATTGTAATTACTAATCCACTTGGGAACAGGTGAATTAGTGAACGAGAAGCTAAAGACGTCCGTCTTGGATCCTTTCAGGGAGGGGTTGCCGGTGCGTATATTATATGGATCGGACCTGTCCTCGTAAGGATTAAGCTGGTTTACTTTCGGCCTGTTCACGTTACTGGCGTACAGGAACTGCAGAACTTTCCTTTTGGGATACCAAGCAAATACCACCATCGGGCTCAGGTTGAAGGCGTGGTAGTCCAATGGCGAAATGACGGTACCGTTCAAGAAATCACCCTTGTTGCCAAGGTACTCTGCCCTTAGCATCAAGGTATAGCCGAGTTTGCCCTTAAAAGCCTTCCCCAGGGTCGTCAAATCAAGGAAGGCAACTTGCTGACGGTAATCAAGTCCGTTGGTATATTCCCGGGAGTCGGTATAAATATCATAGAGCCTGTCATAATAACCGAGGCTGATCTTACTAGCGCTTATTATCGGCTTGTTTATAGGATCCCTCAGGCTCAAGGATCCTATAGCCCTGTGTTCCTGGGACCCTGAAGAAGAAAACAGTTTATATGTAGGATAAATGTTCTCCTGCTCATCATAATTGTCCTGAAATGAATATGCTAGGTTCCATTCGTTCTTGCGCCTGTTGCCAATCTTCCCTAAAGGCTTTCCGAAAGAACCGCCCAGTCGTACCCTGGCGTTGACCTTGAATGGAGATTTGGAGGATCCGCTGACTTTGCTGATATCACTGATCGTGGATGCATCGGATTTATAAACGACATATTTCGATTCGCTTGCGGATGTGCCCTCGGAAAAATGCCCGTCCACTGATGCATTGAAGTTTATGCGGTTTTTAGCAAACTGCCGGAATGCGTCCAGGCCCACTGAATGGCTATTTGCCTTGGACCATGATGTGCTTTCGCTTTCGGTCCTTGTTACGGACGAACTGCTGTCCGTAATCTCCCTTATGGTTTCGTCCGTAAGGGCGGGAGCTCCCTGGTGCTGATAAGAATAGCTTGCACCTACACCTATCCACGGGGTGTTCGCCACAACGTCGGTCGAAGAGTAAACGCTCTTTTTAGTGTCGGCCCTTGTTTCTATTTGCCCGGAGAAGCCATAAGGGAGCTTCCGTGCGAGCTTTATGAGCAGGATGGGCTTGTCGTTGTTATATTCCAGGTCCCCGGGAAGCACCAGCTCCACTTCTTTCATGTAGTTGGCCTTGATGAACTTCATGGGATGCTGCCTGTTGGCGTTGATCAATCCGCTATTATTACGGTTCACGTAGATATCCGCCAAGGGAAGTTCGTCCATCACGATCTTGCCGTTTCTGTGGGATATCCTCAGCTCGGGAATCTTGGTAATCATCTTGGCCATGTCGATCTTGCCGGCTTCCGGATCCTTCGACACGTCATATACCACCCTGGTGCCGTTCCGCTTTATCAGCGATTCTCCTTCTATGGAGGCGGCTGCAATCTCTTCGCCAATCTTGAGATAGATCTTTCCCAGGTCCACGTCCTTCCCCGAAATGTTCAATTTGATAATGCGCGACTTGTGTCCGGTGCTCTCCACCAGCATCTTGTAGCTGCCGTCGGCAAGATGGAAGCTGAAGCTCCCGTCGTCGTGGTTGCTGACTCTTGCGGCCAAAGAACCGTCCTCTCCGCTAACATATATAGTACTGAAGGCCAGGGGGACTGATTCCTTTTTCCTCTCTTCCAGGATCGTTCCTTTAACATTATACTTGACGGCCTCCTGTGCATATACGGACAGGGGCAGCAGCGCCACGCAAATCAATAAGAGAATCTTTCCGGAGGACATTCCAACAATAATTATCGTTAACCCACAGGCTAAGTTAGCAATAATTTTCCGATATAAAACAAAAAACCACCTCGAAGGGCGGTCTCTCTATATATGATAGTATTGTTAAGGTGTAGCGGGAGTGGGTCACGATCCCACGACCTCCGGATTATGAATCCGACGCTCTAACCAGCTGAGCTACCCCGCCATCGGGTTGGTTTTCAAAAATAAAATCAGCGCGAAGCTGATTTTGTTGAGATGGAAGGATTCGAACCCTCACTGACAGAGCCAGAATCTGTAGTGCTACCATTACACCACATCTCAATGGATGTCCGCCTAAAAAGCGGACTGCAAAGGTACAATACTTTTGCTA
The DNA here is from genome assembly GCA_024692185.1 of Bacteroidales bacterium. Taxonomy (GTDB): domain Bacteria; phylum Bacteroidota; class Bacteroidia; order Bacteroidales; family UBA932; genus Cryptobacteroides. Next base: position 4,298 of record JAILMV010000021.1, read on the forward strand.
AATTGCAAAAAAATCAGCGGGAAATTTTTTCGCGGACCTTTTCCCACTCATAATAAGGACCTTGCACCGGCTCCAAGCCGATGATTCCGGTCTCCCTTTCATTCATCAGGAACTTCACCAGAATCGGCTTCCCAGCCTTGCGGGAGCGGTAGAATATCATCTGCAGGTTTCCGGCGAAAGGGGAATAGTCGACGGCGTCGAAATGCGCCCTCGCCCCGTCGGCATCATACCTCTCTCCTATACCCTCTATCCCCAGATAGCTGCAAAGGGCCATCAGCGGATAATCGTGGCCGAAACGCAGGTCTGCGGCCACTTCTCCCGAAGCTAAGGCATCGTCGGCCTGCCGCACGATGTTGCGGATCAGGGGCACAGTCGTCTCCATGCGTTTGTCCCCGAAGGGGATGGAATTGCACTGCCCCAGGTACATGGAGGCATTGTAGTACTCCGCCCAGGCATACATGGCATCGAAAGGCATGAAGCGGAAGGTGTCGAATCCGAAATCGAAGGACCTGGTAATCCTGGCCACCCTGTATATGCGGCGGAAGAACTCTTTCTTGTCCCCGACCAGTTTCCTGGCAGCGGCGGTGTCGCTGAATATGCGGCACATAGGCTCGGAATAATCCAGATTGATGAGGGCCTTCAGGGAATCCGTCATCTGATATCGCCGGGCGCGGGTCTCCTCGGGAGAGTCGTTGGTAACCTCTTTCTGAATCTCTGATCCGCAATCCATGACTATGTCCAGACGGGGATCGAGCTCGCTGAGGCTGTTGGTGAAGGCCGCCATGCTTACCAGGCAGCGGGGAACCGTGCTGCTGATTGCGCGGATGTTGTGGCTTCCGCGGCGGAATACCCTGCGATAGCGCTTGTACATCCTTTCGGCCAGAGCCTTGTGCTCGCGCTGTCCGCGCAGGGTGAGGCGCCCGTCCATGTTGTTGGTGGCCAGATTCACCTGCTCGATTTCGTAGAGCAGGGAATCTCCCGAAGCGGTCAATATCCCATCCTCTTTGGCGGAGCGCAGGGCCCCGATAAGGGCGTCGTAATGCCTCTGGTCAAAGCCCGAACGCGAACCATGACGGCCGTAATGGCTGATATAGAAGGGTTTATAGCCGCGCGGCGCCTTGCTGTCAGGACCCGGCTGGGCTGCCAGTTCGTAAGGGCAGGCGTTGAGGCCGGCGGCAGCATGATTGTAGTAGATCTTCTCCGCCAGCTCGGGGTTCTTGTATTTACTGAAGTCAACTTGCGCTTTAACCGTCATGCCTTGGATGGCAAGGATGGCCAAGGCGGTGATGATCAGTGTTCTCATCTATCAGAAATTGAATGACAAGCCTACACCGGAATTCGTGGCGCCGAAAATAATGGACTTCTCCACGCGCTGGCTAGCGCCGTTGTATTCGTCGCAGATGGCCTTCATTCCCTTGTCGGCCTTTACGCGGATGGGGATGCCCACGGCCAAGGCCCCGACTCCCAAACCAGCAGCTGCGAGTCCGCCCGCGGCAAAATAGCCGGCCGGCTTCATCATCTTGTCAATTTCGCTTTGGTCGGCCTGCCCCAGGGTCAGCCCCACAACGAGAGCCCCGACGATTACATATCCTACGGCCACCAGTTCGGCTGCTCCACCTATCACCACCAGGCTGCTACCGCCAATCGCCAGGCCGTTCCCTAAGCGCCTTTTCTTGGCGTACTGCGACCATTCGTCGTTGTAATCTTCCATGTTGATATTGGAAAGAAGCAAGGACTGCTGTTCTTTTTCCAGCACCACGCCGTCGAGCTTGATCTTTGTCCCCTTGCGATGCGCACCTACCATTTCGGCAGCACGTATCGAATCCTTGCGGGCTTTGCGCTCCTCTTTTCTTACGCCGGGTTCCGCGAACGCCGCAACTCCGAGCAGGAGGAACAGGACAAGAAGAAATACTTTTTTCATCGTATTGAAGATTTAGAATTGTTATCAGAGGTTTTCGTATAGCACGCAGACGAAGCAGATGGGCCCCTGGTGCTTGAGCGACAGGGTAACCTTTCCGCCATCCCCCTCGAATACCGAGCGGTAGGTGCATTTGTTCTTGATCAGGCTGACCAGCTTCTCGGAACTCTCCTCGAAGGGCCCGTCCTTGAACTCGGCCACATCTTCCACGCAATTTCCGTACTGCTTGCCGAGCATGGCTTTCACCGAGCTGTAGTCGTTCTCCAGCTTCACCCAGGAAAGGCG
>JAILMV010000023.1 GCA_024692185.1 Bacteroidales bacterium
TTCCCCGACAAGCTCAAGAACCTCTTCATCGACGACATACAGGACCACCGCATTCTTTCCACGGCCATCTGGGTACGCGACAATCATCCCGGAACCTTCGTGGCGCTGGTTACCAAGGATGTCAACCTGAGGATGAAGGCCAAGGCCGCCGGAATGGAGGTACAGGATTACTTGACCGACCGTGTGGACGAGGCCCGCATCGAGAATGCCAACAGCGAGGTCCAGTTCTACACCCTGGCTCCCGAAATCATGCAGGAGCTGGTGTACGGAGCCGACAACGCCATCGAATGGAAGAGCGTGGTTCCCAAGAAACCGGAAGCCAACCAGCTTTTCAAGCTGCGTTGGGAAGGGGACAGGCAGGCCGAAGTGGTCTGCGCCCGCTACGATGAGGACCGCGACAAGGTAGTGCTCATCCGCAGCCATAACGCCTATGGCATCAAGCCCCGCAATGACGAGCAGAAGATGGCCTTGGATGCCCTGATGAATCCCAAAGTGAAGCTAGTGACCCTCACCGGAGGCGCCGGCACCGGCAAGACCCTGCTTGCCCTGGCCGCCGCCCTCGAACAGGAGAACGACTTCGACCATATCTATATTTCGCGTCCCACCGTCATCCTGGGCAACCAGGACATCGGCTTCCTCCCCGGGGACAAGAATACCAAGATGACTCCCTTCCTCCAGCCCCTGATGGACAATCTGAACGTAATCAAGGGCCAGTTCAAGGCATCCTCCCGCGAGGCCCTGCATCTGGACGGCCTGCTGAAGGACGAGAAACTCATCATCGAACCTCTGGCCTATATCCGCGGCCGCAGCCTGGGCAACGCCTTCTTCATAATCGACGAGGCCCAGAACCTTACTCCCCTGGAAGTCAAGACCATAGTCACCCGTGCAGGCGAGGGTACCAAGATAGTGCTGACCGGCGACATCTTCCAGATCGACCAGCCTTACCTGGACCAGTGGAGCAACGGTCTTACCCACGCTGGCGAGAAGATGGACGGGCAGAAGATATTCCAGCACGTATTCCTGCGCAAGGGCGAGAGAAGCGACCTCTCCGAAATCGCCGCCAAACTACTGTAGGTCTTAATTTTGTGATTGAAGGAAATTTTACTAAATTCGCAGGATTTTTTAGACGATATTCAATTATAGATAATTATGGCAGACAAAAAGAAGAGAGTCTATCGTTTCGGCGGAAAGACCGCCGAGGGCGATGGATCCATGCGTGAGCTCCTTGGTGGAAAAGGAGCTAATCTGGCGGAAATGAGCCGCCTTGGAATGCCGGTTCCTGCCGGATTCACCATCACAACCGAGTGTTGTGCAGAATATTACCAGCTTGGCGGAGGTTATTCCGCAGAACTCAAGGCGGAAGTTGCCGAGGCACTCGCCGCTACCGAGAAACTTATGGGCAAGCGCTTTGGCGACAAAGAGGATCCGCTCCTCGTCAGCTGCCGTTCCGGCGCCCGCAGCTCCATGCCCGGTATGATGGATACCATCCTCAATATCGGTCTTTGCTCTGCAACCCTTCCCGGTATGATCAAGAAAACTGGTAATCCCCGTTTCGTATATGATGCATACAGGCGTCTCATAATGATGTATTCCGACGTGGTCATGGAAAAGGCCGAGGGTATCGAACCCGAAGATGGCCAGGGCATCCGCCAGCAGCTTGACCGCATGATGCAGGAACTCAAGGACGCCAAGGGCTACAAGTCCGACACCGATATCACTGCCGATGAGCTCAAGGACCTCTGCGACAAGTTCAAAGTAAAGGTCAAGGAAGTTCTCGGAGTTGAATTCCCCGACACCGCCGAAGCACAGCTTTGGGGTTCCATCGGTGGAGTTTTCAAAAGCTGGAACGGAAAGCGTGCCATCGCATACCGCCGCATCGAGAAGATTCCTGATGATTGGGGAACCGCAGTGAACGTACAGAGCATGGTCTTCGGTAACATGGGTAACACCTCCGCTACCGGTGTGGCATTCAGCCGCAACCCTGCTTCCGGCGACAACAAGTTCTATGGCGAGTGGCTCATCAACGCCCAGGGCGAGGACGTGGTTGCAGGTATCCGTACCCCCAACCCGCTCAACGAGGCCACCAAGAC
>JAILMV010000069.1 GCA_024692185.1 Bacteroidales bacterium
CCCGCGCCCCACAGCCCGCCGCGCCGGAGGTCGCGCAAGCGCCCACTGCGCCACAGCCCGCCGCCGCACCGTCCGCCTCACAGCTGTCGCGCGCGCCGTCAGGCAGGCTCCCCACCTGCGAAGGCAGGTCCTGATAGAGCGAGCCGCCGGCAAGGACGTTGAGCAACTGCTCGCCGCGGCAGATACCCATAAGCGGAAGGCCGCGGGAGAGGGCCAGGGAGGCGAGCAGGAAGTCGCTGCTGTCGCGCGGGGCATTCACCTCCACGCTCTCATTCAGCACCTCCTCGCCATAACGCCAAGGAGCCACATCCTCCCCGCCGGTAAGAATCAGCGCATCTACCATATCCAGCAACTCCCCGGCCTCGGCCTCGCTACGCACAGCCGGAAGCACCAGCGGAATTCCGCCGGCCTCCCGGACCGCACGCACATAGCTGTCATTCACCGAAACCACCAGACAATCATCCCAGCTGGAAGATATCCCCACGACCGGCTTGCCGGACTTGCATCCGACAAGAACCAGGGCCAGCAGGGCCAGGATAAGGCAGGATCTGCGCATATTATTCTGCGGTTACGCTTGCAATGATATCGGAGTAGAGCTTCTCCACCTTAGCACCGGCCTCCTTGTCGCCGACGCTCTTCAAGGTATCTGCAAGGAAGTAGATATAGCTTCTGCAGGTCTCGAATTCTTCGTGTGCTATCGCATAATACTCCAGGTAGAAAACCGTAGCCTTGAACAGTTCCTCGCCGAACTTCTCCGCCAGGGCGCGGCCCTTTTCGGGCTGGCCGAGGGCGTAGTACAGGCCGATGGTCTTCACGACCATATAGTCGTTGCCGCTGAAGCCCAGGGGAGTAGCGCAGACGGGGAAGTTGACCATCACTTCTTCGCTCTGGTCCAGCATCTCCAGCGCACGCTCCTTCTGCCCCGCATTAAGGAAGGCCTTGGCGCAGTTCACGTGCAGATTGCGTATTCCCATTACAGCGAGGAAGGTATAGCAGTTCTGGTAGTCCACGAACCAATCCGGAGCCTTGAGGGCATCGAAACTATAGACCTCGGTCATATAATGGTAGAGCTCGTCGGTATCTACCATCGCGAAATCGCTGGAAGAAGGAGAGTTCTTGTAAGGGACCAGCTTCGAGGAGAAGCCGTCGCTGAGCAGATACTCCTTGATGCCAATGTTCAGGTCGCCGCCGTAGCTGAGCATGTTCAGCGGCCTGTCCCACTGGTAGTTGGAAAGGAAGTCCAGCACAAAGAGCTCGGGCTTGGTAAGGAAGTCCTTACCCTCGGGAATCTGAAGTATGATGGTATCCATCATCTTGTCCGCCATCGCCTCGGAAACGATACCGCTCTTAAGGGCGTTGGCCTTGTTCACCGGCACCGCGATCTTGCGGGAGGCAATATAGTCGTAGCGCCTGCCGGAGCTCATCTGCACCTTCACCTGAGGGTGCTTGAAGAGCTTCATCACGTCGGAGATGCTCATCACCGACTTGCGCTGGTCGTATATCGGAATATACTCGTTGGTTCCGTACAGATACTGGCTCTGGCCTACCGTAAGAGGCAGGGGCTTGCTTTCGTTGCAGGCAAACTTCATCTGGTCGATGTGCCAGTCGGTGCCGAGCAGGGAGGTATTGGCGATGCGCACGTCGGTACGCACATCTTCCACCTCCTGGGCGTACCAGAGAGGGAAGGTATCATTGTCGCCGTGGGTTATCAGTATGCCCTGGGGGCCGACGGATTTGAGGTAGTTGGCTCCGAGTTCGGGGGCGGTGCGGCGGTTGCTGCGGTCGTGGTCGTCCCAGTTTTCGGCGCACATCAGAGCGGGCACGCAGAGCCCGAATGCGGTCAGCAGTGCTGCCACCGAGGGGCTGAACTTGTGCTTCAGGGCCTCATCTATCGCATCGTAGAGCCCCAGCACTCCCAGACCTATCCACACCGTGAAGAAGTAGAAGGAACCGGCGAAGGCATAGTCGCGCTCGCGGACCTGGTAGGGAGGCATGTTGAGGTAGATTACCACTGCGATTCCGGTCATGAAGAACATCAAGAAGTTCAGCCAGCATCCGCGCTTGTCGCGTCCGAACTGGAAGAAGAGTCCTATCAGGCCGAGCAGGAAGGGGAGGAAGTAGTAGTGATTCTTCCCCTTGTTGTCCGCCAGCACGTCGGGGGCGTTGCTCTGGTCCCCGAGGCGCCAGTCGTCGATGAACTTCACGCCGCTCTCCCAGTTACCAAAGAAGATGTTCCCGGGCGAAGGGCTGTGGACGTCGTTCTGACGGCCTACGAAGTTCCACATGAAATATCTCCAGTACATCCATCCCAGCTGGAAATCGAAGAAGAAGGCCAGGTTCGAGCCCATAGTGGGTTTGGGAGATGCGGCCCCCTTCACGCGCTTGCCCTTGCCGTCGGTGTAGAGCTTGTAGAACTCCTTGGCATTGGGGTCGGTATCATTCCACATGCGGGGGAAGAGCATCTTTCCGGCAGGATCGAATTTCTGCGCTCCGGGGCCCTCTACCTTCTTGTACTTGCCATCGAGCGGGGCCCAGTACTTGGTCTCGGCCACATCGAAAGGAGCATCGTAATACTGCCCGTAGATGAGCGGAGTCTTGCCGTACTGCTCGCGCGAGAGGTAGCGGACCAGCGTGAAAGCGTTGTCCGGCTGATACTCGTTGGTAGGAGTCTTGGCGCAGGAGCGGATGATATCTATGCTGAAGATGGAAAATCCTATGATGATGGTGGTGAGGCAGAGAAGGACCGTATTCCAGAAGGGCTTCTCGTTGCTTGCGGTGCGGAAGAGGCCCCAGAAGCAGAGGCCCAGCACTGCCACTATGAAGAAGGCTGCGCCGCTGTTGTAGGGCAGCCCCAGCACGTTCACGAAGAAGAGGTCCGCATAGGCTGCGAGTTTGGGCAGCCAGGGGATGATCCCGAAGAGTATGACAGCGAGTATGACCACGCCCACCAGCATTATCTTGCAGAGCTCCTTGAAGGAGAAGGGCTCATCCTCGCGCCTGCGGTAGTAGAAGATGAACACGAGGGCGGGGATGGCCAGCAGGTTGAGCAGATGGATTCCTATGCTGAGGCCCATCAGGAAGGCGATCAGCACTATCCAGCGGTTGGCCCGGGGCTCATCGGCCACGTCGTACCACTTGGTCATCATCCAGAACACCAAGGCGGTAACCAGGGAACTCATGGCATAGACCTCGCCTTCGACTGCCGAGAACCAGAAGGTGTCGGAGAAGCAGTATGCGAGGGATCCTACCAGGCCGGAACCGATGATGGCGATGGCGCTGCCGGTATCGATCTTCCTGACCATGCGCTTGGCGAACCAGACTGTGGTCAGATAGAGGAAGAGTATGGTCAGGGCCGAGCAGAGGGCGCTCATTGCATTGACCAGTATGGCCGCGTGCATATTGTCCCCGAAGAGGGTGAAGATGCGCGCTATCAGCTGGAAGGTGGGGTTTCCCGGAGGATGACCTACCTCGAGTTTATAGGATGATGCAATGAACTCGCCGCAGTCCCAGAAGGAGGCGGTAGGCTCTATGGTGGAAAGATATGTGAACGCGGACACCACGAACGCTACCGCAGCGGCAATCCTGTTCCATAAATCGAACTTCTTTGTTGTCATAACTTACAAAGATAATAAAAAAAGCTAGGGCACGGGGTCGTAACCCGAGCCGCCCCAGGGGTGGCAACGGAGAATCCTCTTCAGCGAAAGCCAGAAACCCTTGATGGGACCGTACTTGCGGAAGGCCTCCAGGGCATACTGCGAGCAGGTGGGAGTGAAACGGCAGGTAGGGGGTTTGAGCGGCGAGATGCATAGCTGATAGAACTTTATCAGCAGTATGAACGGAGCGCTCAATATGGTCTTCAGCAGTTTCATCTAGATATGCTTGAGAATCTCGGCGATATCTGCAAAAATCGTAGCAGAACTGGCTACTTCCTGAGAATTATATTGGAAAAGGATATCTACCCCGCAGACTTTCTGCACACGGTAGGCTTCCCGGATGCGGCGCTTCAGCAGATTGCGCTTGACCGCACGCTTGAAGAACCTTTTAGGCACCGACACAAGTATCCTGGCGGGTGCGGCGCTATCTTCCTGTGCCACCCAGCAATAGCGGAAATGGCCCAGGCTGCCCCATCTGCCGTCGGCGAGAAGGGTGGAAATTGACTTCTTGCCGGACAGCCGCTCTGCTTTGCCTAGCGTGTTGCCCTGAGGAGTCATGTTACTTGTTTTGCTTGAGATAAAGTTCGATGGCGCGGGCTACCGAGGGAGCTTCCGGGGTAGGCCCCTGGATGTCGATGCTCAGGCCGGCCTCTTCCATTGCGGGAACGATGCTCTTGCCCCAGCCGGCGAACTTCACCTTACCCTGCTTGAAGTCGGGGAAGTTCTCGTAGAGGCTCTTCACATCTGCCGGATTATAAAGGGCTACGATGTCGTAGGAGGCAAGATCCAGGTCCTTCAGGTCCTGGGTGACGCTCTTCACTAGTTCGGCCTCGGTGAAGTCCACGCCGGCCTTGCTGAGCAGGGAAGTGAGGGCCTCGGAGTTGGAACCGGAAGACTTGGCGATCAGGAATTTCTCCCCCTTGTGCTTGGGGCCTATCAGGGCTACCAGCGATTCGGGGGTACCTTCGCCGAAGAATATCTTACGCTTGCGGAAGACTATGTGCTTCTGCAGATAGATTGCTACCAATTCGGTGGTGCAGAAGTATTTCATGGTCTCTGGGACCTTGAAGCGGAGCTCTTCTGCTAATTTGAAATATGCGTCGATTGCGTGGCGCGAGGAGAAAACGACGGCAGTATAGTCGGGGAGATTGACTCTTTGTTCGCGGAATTCCCTGGAACTCAAGGCCTCAATGCGGAAGAAGGGACGGAAAGTGAGTTCTGCTTTATATGTGCTTTGAAGGGCTTCGTACGCGGTCATCTTGGACGGCGCCTGCTGTGAAATCAGAATTCTCATAATAGCAATCTCGACCTTAAAATACCACTGCGGATGCCACCACGGCACCGGCCGGTAAAAATTCGAGCCCGCAAAGATACAAAATTGTTGTCAAACCACCGCATTCAGATCGTAAAATCTGACCTTCTCTGATTACGGAAATGAGCCAAAACAGAGCGAGTTCCGCCAAAAATACGTTCCGGAAAACCTGGTCATCCGCCTTGATTACATAGTGGATGCAGAGGGTGAAGAGCATCACTAGCATAAAGCAGATGAAGTAATTATGCAGGCCGCGCTGCACCGCCAGTCTTTTTTCGCCCGGCAGGCGTTTCTTGGCGCTGCCCAATATTATCGTATGGAGTATCAGCCGGAGCAGCAGGTATCCGAAAAACACCAGATAGAGCTCCAGTAGCAGCAGCCAGGGCCTGTCCCATCCGGCAAGGAAGTCCGGATTGTAAACCAGGAAGCGGTCCAATGTAACAATATAGGGAATGACCAGCATCCTGGAATAGAAGTTTCTGGTGCGGGACAAGCTCACGCTATGTTCTATTTCGAGGTTCCCGCGGCTACGCGAAAGGCAGCTCAGCACGGAGGGCAGCAGTCGGTAGAGGCCGGGGAGGAGGAAGAGGATCAGGACCGCGCAACCCAGCACCAGCCAAGGGTGTACGGGCACATCCCACCAGTCCAGGGCGGGGGAGGCTGCAGGGGCTTCTGTGGGGAGATGAAGGGTTCCGAAATCCATAGATGCAAATATAGCGAATCTGCCGAAAATATTTATATTTGTAGATATGAAGAACGACAATGATTGGAAGCAGCGTCTGGGCGTGGTTTACTCCACTAACCCGGACTTCAAATACCAGACTGAAACCGAAGTTGAGGAAGATACCCTCCCCCCTGCCAAGCAGCGCCTGATAGTGGCGATTGACCGCCGTCAGAGGGCCGGCAAGCAGGTCACGCTGGTGAAGGGTTTCGTGGGGAAGAACGACGACCTCGCCGCCCTCGCCAAGACCCTCAAGACCAAGTGCGGGGTGGGCGGCACTGCCAAGGACGGGGAAATCACCATCCAGGGGGATCTCCGGGACAAGCTGGTAGCCCTCCTCACCCAGATGGGATATAATGCCAAACGCGGCAACTGATACAATGAAAACTAACCACCTTATTTTAAGCCTTATGCTTTGCGCAGCCTTTGCAGCCTCCTCCTGCGGTAAATCCGCCGACAAGGCAGTAGTTTATTTCACCCGCGACCTTTCGGCCGACGGCCTTGTCCGCGCCTATGAAAAAGTGAACGGAAACATCTCCGGAAAAGTGGGCGTCAAGCTCCACACCGGCGAAAAGAACGGCCCCAACATCATCCCCAGGGAATGGGTGAAAGCCCTTATGGAGAAGGACCTTCCCGGGGCCAGCATAATCGAGACAAATACCTATTACGAAGGGGACCGCTACACCACCGACCTGCACCGCGAGACCATAGATGTGAACGGCTGGAACTTCTGCCCCGTGGACATTATGGACGAGGACGGCACGGCCCTGCTGCCCGTCAAGGGAGGCAAGTGGTTCAAGGAGATGTCGGTGGGCAAGAACTTGCTGAACTACGATTCCATGGTGGCCCTGACCCATTTCAAGGGCCATACCCAGGGCGGATTCGGCGGTAGCAACAAGAACATAGGCATAGGCTGTGCGGATGGCCGTATAGGCAAGGCCTGGATCCATACCACCCCCGGCCAGGATGACCAGTGGGACATTAAAGAAGAAGAGTTCATGGAGAGGATGACCGAGTCCACCAAGGCTACCATCGACCATTTCGGGGAGAAGGTCTGCTTCGTGAACGTGATGCGCAATATGTCCGTCTCCTGCGACTGCGAAGGCCTCGCCGCCGAGCCCGTGTTGACTCCGGACGTGGGCATACTCTCATCTACCGACATACTTGCCCTGGATCAGGCCTGCATCGACATCATCTATGCCATGCACGAGGAAGAGCACAAGCATATGGTGGAGCGCATCGAGACCCGTCACGGACTCCGCCAGCTGAGCTATATGAAGGAGCTTGGAATGGGCAATGACAAATATGTGCTGATCGACCTCGACAACGGCGGGAAGCAGATCAGCGTCAAGGAGGCAGCCCGCGCCTGCAAGCAGCGCAGCATCTACAATTACAGCACCGTCGGCAACAAGGGCCAGACCGTGAACATGGCCGATTTCGAGGGCCAGGTGATGTTGGTGGTGAACACTGCCTCCAAATGCGGTTTCACGCCCCAGTACGATGGCTTGGAGGCCCTCTATCGCAAATACAAGGACAAAGGTTTCGTGGTGCTGGGCTTCCCCTGCGACCAGTTCGGCAACCAGGAGCCCGGTTCGGACTCCCAGATCGAAGAGTTCTGCCGCCTCAATCACGGCGTGACCTTCCCTCTGATGGCGAAGTCCGACGTGAACGGCCCCTTGGCCAATCCCATCTTCAAATGGCTCTACACCCTCAAGCCTTTCGCCGGTTTCGGAGAGGGCAAGACCGCGGAATTCATGGATGCGATGCTGCTCAAGGCCGATCCCGAGTATGCCTCCAATCCGGATATCAAGTGGAATTTTACCAAGTTCCTGCTGGACCGTAAAGGTCAGGTTATCAAGAGATTCGAACCTACCGTGGCCCCCGAAGCCATAGAGGCGGACATCGAAGCCCTGCTTTAAAATCAGCTTTCCAGGGCCTTCTGGCACTTGTTTTGTGGCGGTTTTCGTAAGAAACGATAACCACCATGAAACGCTTTTTACTTATCCTGGTTGCACTGACGATGTCGGTGAGCCTTTTCGCACAGTATAGTAGTCACCGTTACTATCACCTTCAGGATCCATACACCGCACAGTTCGGCTGTATGCCCTTCGACAATGAGATCGGATGCATGGTTTACGGCAGCAGATACAGAACGGCAATGTCCAAGTGTACTTTGGGCTTTACCACGATGGTGGGCGTTCCTGCCGTGGGCCTGCTGGTCACCTGCATCGGTCTCGGCGAAAACCATTCTGACAGGTTCATGGACCGTGAACCGGATGGCACCGGAACCGCACTGATCATTAGCGGAGCGGTAATTGCTGCTACGGGGCTCGCCTTAGGTATTCCTCTGTACAAGTCAGGAAAGCGGGAGGTCAATGCAATGATGGACGACTACTACCGGAATTATTGCCCCCAGCATAGGAACGTAAGCCTGAAAGCCGGCGCCACCCGCAACGGAATAGGTCTTGCGCTAAGCTTCTAGGACTGTAGGAATTCCCGAGAAATTGCTAACTTTGTGGGCTATGATAATGGACCGCATCCGCAATTTCTGCATAATCGCTCATATCGACCACGGCAAGAGTACCCTGGCCGACCGTCTGCTCGAACTGACGCAGACGCTCAGCGAACGCGACATGGAGGCTCAGGTGCTGGACGACATGGATCTGGAGCGCGAGAAAGGCATCACCATCAAGAGCCACGCCATCCAGATGCAGTACAAGGGCCATATCCTCAATCTCATCGATACTCCCGGCCATGTGGACTTCAGCTACGAAGTCTCCCGCTCCATCGCCTCCTGCGAGGGAGCGTTGCTGGTTGTAGATGCCTCCCAGGGCGTACAGGCCCAGACCATCGCCAACCTCTACCAGGCCATCGACCACGGGCTCGAAATCATCCCCATACTCAACAAGATAGATATGGATTCCGCCCAGCCGGACGTGGTGGCGGACCAGATAGTGGACCTGATAGGTTGCGATCCGGAGGATATCTTCCGCATCTCCGCCCGTACCGGAGAGGGCGTACAGCCCATCCTGGATGCCATAGTGGAGAAGATTCCCGCCCCGAACGGGGACCCGGACGCCCCTCTGCAGGCCCTTATCTTCGACTCCGTATTCAACCCCTTCCGCGGGGTCATCGCCTATTTCAAGATCAAGAACGGAACCCTGCGCAAAGGTCAACAGGTCAAGTTCTTCAACACCGGCGAGGACTACGAGGCGGAAGAGATAGGCATACTCCGGATGAAGCTGGTTCCCACCGCCGAAGTGGGCTGCGGGGACGTGGGCTACATCATCTCCGGAATCAAGAGCGCTGCCGAGGTCAAGGTGGGAGATACCATCACCTCGCTGGAGAACCCCTGCTCCGAGGCCATCGCCGGCTTCGAGGAGGTCAAGCCCATGGTGTTCGCGGGTATGTATCCCGTGCAGGCAGATAAGTTCGAGGAACTGCGCACCGTGCTGGAGAAGTTCCAGCTGAACGACGCATCCTTCGTCTATGAGCCGGAAAGTTCCCTCGCGCTGGGCTCCGGTTTCCGTTGCGGCTTCCTGGGCCTGCTGCACCTCGAGATAGTGCAGGAGCGCCTCTTCCGCGAGTTCGACATGGACGTGATTACCACCGTCCCGAACGTGTCCTACAAGGTGTACACCATGCAGGGCGAGGTGCTGGACGTGCACAACCCCTCCGGCCTGCCCTCCATCACCACCATCGACCATATCGAGGAGCCTTTCATCCGTGCGCAGATAATCTCCAAGGCCGAATTCTTCGGTCCCGTGATGAAGCTCTGCCTGGACAAGCGCGGCACCCTCGTGAGCCAGCACTACATCACCTCCGACCGCGTGGAGCTCAACTACGACATGCCGCTTTCGGAGATAGTGTTCGACTTCTACGACAAACTCAAGAGCATCTCGAAGGGCTATGCTTCCTTCGACTACCATATCATCGGCTACCGCCCCGCCCGTCTGGTCAAGCTGGACATCTTGCTGAACGGAGAGCCGGCGGATGCACTTTCCACCCTCATCCACGAGGACAATGCCTACGAGTTCGGGCGCAAGATGTGCGTCAAGCTCAAGGACATCATCCCCCGCCAGCAGTTCGACATTCCCGTCCAGGCTGCCATCGGTGCCAAGATCATCGCCCGCGAGACGGTGAAGAAGGTGCGCAAGGACGTTACTGCCAAGTGCTACGGCGGCGACGTGACCCGTAAGCGTAAGCTCCTCGAGAAGCAGAAGGAGGGTAAGAAGCGCATGCGTCAGATTGGTAAGGTGCAGGTGCCCCAGAGTGCCTTCATGGCTGTTTTGAAACTTGATTAATTGCAATATGAAAACTCTTTTACTTTTCCAGAACATCGGTGTATGGGAGGTCCTCATCATCGCATTCGTAGTACTTCTTATTTGGGGCGGTAAAAAGATTCCCGAACTGATGAAGGGCCTTGGCAAGGGTGTCAAGAGCTTCAAGGAAGGTATGAACGAGGTCGAGAAGGATCTTAAGGACGTCGAGAAAGATATCAAGTCCGAGGAGTAATGGGCAGTGAGATGTCCTTCTGGGACCATCTCGAAGAGTTGCGTTGGTGCCTCTTCCGGGTGGTAGTCGTATTCGTGATTGCGTTGGTGGGGTGCTTCATCGCCCTGCCGCACATTTTCGATACGGTTATCCTGGGGCCCTCGCACGCCGACTTCTTCCTCTACCGCTGGCTGGGATTCATCTACGGCTCGGCGGAAGATGTCAGCATCATCAACATAAATGTCGCGTCGCAGTTCATGACGCATATCAGGGTAAGTATGTGGATGGCCCTGCTGGTGGTTTTCCCCTTCCTGATGTATCAGATCTGGATTTTCGTGAAGCCCGCTCTCTACGATAAGGAAATCAAGGGAGTGCGCAGCGCCTTCCTGGGCGGGTCCGGCCTTTTCTACCTGGGCTGCGCCGTGGGCTACTTCATAGTCTTTCCCATCATCTTCAAGTTCCTCACCGGCTACCGGGTGTCGGCGGACATAGTGAACCAGATATCCCTGAACAGCTATATGAGCACCATGCTCAGCCTGGTCTTCGTGATGGGCCTCGTGTTCGAGTTGCCCTCCCTGGCCTGGCTGCTGGGCAAGATAGGTGTGATAAAGCGGGAGATGCTCCGCAACTGGCGCCGCTATGCAGTAGTCGTGCTGCTCGTGCTGGCCGCCCTGATTACCCCTACGGGCGATCCTTTCACCCTTCTGGTGGTATTCCTGCCCTTGTACGGGCTGTATGAATTATCTATATGCGTGGTAAAATAAAAGCCGCCCTAAGTTCGATGCGCCTGCGTACCCTGCCGCTTTCCCTGGCGGGCGTGATTCTTGGCTGCAAGCTTGCCGCCCAGATTTGGCAGGTGGACGGATGGGTGATAGCGATGGTCTGCCTTACGACCATCTTCCTTCAGATTCTTTCCAACCTCAGCAACGAGCTCGGTGACGTGCTCCGCGGAACCGATACCGAAGAGCGTCAGGGGCCTGCTTACGGCCTTAATTCGGGGGTTCTGAGCATACCTGAGATGAAGCGCCTGATACGGGCCTTCGTGCTGCTCTGCTGCATTTCCGGCCTGGGAATGATACTGCTTTCGTACGGGACTCTGTTCTGCATCCCGGCCATCGCCCTGGTGCTTCTCGGCGCCTGCGCTATCTGGGCCGCGATGAAATATACCCTCGGGAAGAATCCTTATGGTTACCGTGGCTGGGGAGATTTGTTCGTGTTCATCTTCTTCGGGCTGGTGAGCGTGATGGGGGCGTATTTCGTCTGTTCGCATCGCCTGGATTCCTGGGAGCTGGTGTTGCCGGCTGCGGGGATAGGCTTTTTCAGCGTGGGGGTCCTGAACATCAATAATATCCGCGACATGAAGACTGATGCCGCCAATCGCAAGACCGTAGCCCTCCGGCTTGGCCTCCGCCGTGCGCGCATCTACCAGACGCTGCTGCTTGTCCTTGGCTGGTCGGCCCTCGTGGCCTTCGCCATCCTCCGCGGCCGCTCCTGGTGGTTCCTTTGCGCCCTGCCTCTATTCATCCTGCATCTGCGCGGTGTCTGGACCACCACCGACGGCGCTCTCGACCGCTACTTTCCCCTCCTGGTCTTCGGCACTTTTATCTTAGCCGTTATTTATTAGATAAGGCGGTGAGCCGGCCCCTGGCGGGCCTGTCCACCCCCGGACAGTTCACCCCAAAAATCAACAGATTTTCGGGGACCCCGTCGGTATAGGGGGATGGGGCCCGACGGAGACAAGTGGTCGCAGACCACGCAGGAAACGTTGGGAGGGGCCGGAGCGAGCGCAGCGAGCGGAGTTCCGCCAGGGGCTGGACTCACCGCCTAGCTAGGGTTTGACGGCGGTGTAGAGGCGGCAGATGCCAAGCGACAGGGAACGGTGTTTTACGTCAGTGAAACCGCAGGCCTGGAGGAAAGCCGTCCATTCTTTGGGGGCGGGGAAGGCAATGACCGAGGCCGGAAGATAGCGATAGGCCGCATGATTCCCGGAAAGAAGCCCGCCGATAATCGGCATCAGCTTGGTAAAATACCAGCGATATAATTTATTGACCAGCGACCACCTCGGCACCCCCAACTCCAGCATCACGAACTTCCCGCCCGGCCTCAGTACCCTAAGGATCTCCTTCAGGCAGGCCTTCCGGTCCTCGAAATTCCGCACGCCGAAAGCCACGGTCACATTATCGAAAGTGCTGTCCTTGAACCTCAGCGCGGCGCAGTCCCCGAGCTCGCAGGTAACCCGCTTGTCCAGATGCGCAGCCTCCACCTTCTTCCGCATCTGCGCCAGCATCCCCTCGGAAATATCTACCCCCACCACACCGCAATGCCTGCGCTCCGCGATGGTAATGGCAAAGTCCCCGGTACCGCAGGCGATGTCCAGGACCTGGGGCCCTTCGATATGACGCAGGGCCTTCCTGCGCCATATTTTATCTATTCCTAAGGAGGTCAGGTGATTGAAAGCATCGTAATCCTCCGCAATCGAGTCGAACATCTCGCGGATTTTTTCTTTTTCAGGCATCTTTTTGCTAACTTTACCACAAATATAGGAATTAATATGAAGAAAGTCCTTCTGCTTCTCGCCGGGTTATTGTTGGTTCTGAAAGTCTCCGCGCAGGAGAATTATCCCAACTACCCTCTTCCCGAAAATCCGGATACCCTCCGCATACTTGCCATAGGCAATTCCTTCTCCGACGATGCTACCCAGTATCTGCCCGGCCTGCTCGAAGCGGCAGGCATCCACAATGTCATCCTGGGCCGCCTCTATATCGGAGGATGCTCCCTCGAAAAGCACTGCCGCATGTACAAGGACGAAGAACTTCAATACAAGTATATGAAGTCGTCTTCCGACAACAAATGGGTAACCGTCAAGGAGTACCATCAAGGCGGCTTCCTGGACGGAGTAAAGGACGAGCCCTGGGACATCATCACCATGCAGCAGGCATCTCCCAAGAG
>JAILMV010000090.1 GCA_024692185.1 Bacteroidales bacterium
GCGGTATAGTAACGGCGGATGATTTCGTGCTTGGATGCATCCCTGCAGGCCTCGTCGTCGCTGATGCAGTAACCGACCATGTTCACGCCCATGTCGGTAGGGGACTTGTAAGGCGTGGATCCGTAGATGTCGTCGAACAGGGCGTTCATCACCGGGAATATCTCTATGTCGCGGTTATAGTTGACGGCGGTGGTGCCATAGGCGTCCAGATGGTAGGGGTCGATCATGTTCACGTCGTCCAGGTCGGCCGTGGCTGCCTCGTAGGCAATGTTCACGGGATGCGTCAAAGAAAGATTCCAAATAGGGAAGGTCTCGAACTTGGCATAACCGGCTTTGATTCCGCGCTTGTTCTCCTGATAGAGCTGGCTAAGGCAGACAGCCATCTTGCCGCTGCCGGGGCCAGGTGCGGTGACCACGATAAGGGGCTTGCTGGTCTCCACGTAATCATTCTTTCCGAATCCCTCTTCCGAATCGATCAGGGCCACGTTGTTGGGATAGCCTTCGATGGTATGATGGTAATATACCTTGATTCCCATGTTCTCCAGACGCTTGCGGTAGGCTTCGGCGCTGGACTGGCCGTTAAAGTGGGTGATCACCACGCTGTTGACGCTGAGCCCCTTTCCGAGGAATTCGTCGCGGAGGCGGATAACGTCCACGTCGTAAGTGATGCCGAGGTCGCTGCGGACCTTGTTCTTCTCGATATCGACGGCGCTGATCACAATGATGATTTCGGCCTCGTCCTTCATCTGAAGCAGCATCTTCAGTTTGCTGTCAGGCTCGAAACCGGGGAGTACGCGGCTGGCATGGTAATCGTCGAAAAGCTTGCCCCCGAATTCGAGGTAAAGCTTTCCGCCGAAGTTCGCTATGCGCTCCTTGATGTGCTCGGACTGGATTTTCAGATATTTTTCGTTGTCGAAACCAATTATCATAAGATACCTACTCTTTTTAGGATGTAATCTACGTTCTTGAAATAGTAATCCAGGGTGAAGCACGCGTCGATCTCTTCTTCGCTGAGCTTGGCCCTGACGCCTGCATCGGCTTTCAGCAGGCCATTGTAATCGATATGCTCGCTCCAGGCCTTCATTGCAATCGGCTGGACCGTATCGTAAGCCTGCTCCCTGGAAAGACCCTTGCCGATGAGAGCGTTCATCACCCTCTGGGCAAAGATGACACCGTTGGTAATGTAGATGTCTTCTTTCATCTTCTCGGGATAGACTACCAGATTGTCCAGTATGTTGGCAAAGCGGTTCAGCATGTAGTCCAGGAGCTCGGTGGCATCGGGAAGTATTATGCGCTCTGTGCTGGAGTGGGAGATGTCCCTTTCGTGCCAGAGGGCCACATTTTCGTTGGCCGTAGCCATATATCCGCGCATTACGCGGGCGCAGCCGCAGATATTTTCGCTTCCTATGGGATTACGCTTGTGAGGCATTGCGCTGGAGCCTTTCTGGCCTTTTCGGAAGGCTTCTTCGGCCTCGCGGACCTCGGTGCGCTGCAGGCTCCTGACCTCCATCGCCATCTGCTCTATGGAAGATGCTATCACCGAGAGGGTGGAGAGGTAGAAGGCGTGCCTGTCCCTCTGGAGTACCTGGGTGGAGATATTCGCACTCTCTATGCCCAGCTTGCCGCAGACATAATCCTGGATCGACGGGGGAATATTGGCGAAATTGCCCACGGCCCCGCTCATCTTGCCGGCTTCCACGCCCTTGGAGGCGAGGGCGAAACGCTCCACGTTGCGTTTCATCTCCTCGTACCAGAGAGCCCATTTGAGGCCGAAACTGGTGATGTCCGCATGGATTCCGTGAGTGCGGCCTATGCAGGGAGTATCCTTGAATTCAACGGCCCTGCGGCGGAGCACTTCCATGAAGGCGTCCATATCCTTGCGGAGGATATCGTTTGCCTGGCGGATTAGATAGCCGTTGGCGGTATCCACCACGTCGGTAGATGTGAGCCCGTAATGGACCCATTTTTTCTCTTCTCCCAGGCTTTCGCTGACGCAGCGGGTGAAGGCCACCACGTCGTGACGGGTCTGCTCTTCGATTTCTTTGATGCGGGCCACGTCGAAACGGGCATTCTCGGCGATCTTGCGGACATCTTCCGCAGGAATCACTCCCAGCTCGCTCCAGGCCTCGCAGGAGAGGATTTCCACCTTGAGATAGGCGTCGAACTTGTTTTCTTCTGTCCAAATTGCCCTCATCGCAGGGCGGGAATACCTTTCTATCATAGTGCTGCCTTGATGTTCTTTTCCATTTCAGCGACGCTGCGGTCCGAGCCGCTGAACGTCTGCCCCGTAACATGCTCGAAAAGCTCGATGTAGCGCTTGCTGATGCCATCTACTACCTCGGGGGTCATCTCCGGCACCTTCTGGCCTTCCTGGCCGCTGAATCCGCCAGCCATCAGCCATTCGCGTACGAATTCCTTGGAAAGCTGTTTCTGCCTTTCCCCGCGGGCAATCCTTTCTTCGTAGCCGTCGGCATAAAAATAGCGGGAAGAATCCGGAGTGTGGACCTCGTCCATCAGCATTATCTTTCCGTCTTTCTTCCCGAATTCATATTTGGTGTCCACCAGGATGAGACCGCGCTTTGCCGCAATCTCGCCGCCTCTGCTGAAGAGAGCGCGGGTGTATTTCTCGATTTCGGCATAATCCTCGGCCGAGACCAGCCCGCTGGCGATTATCTCCTCGCGGGAGATGTCCAGGTCGTGCCCGGCGTCAGCCTTGGTCGTAGGAGTGATTATAGGCTCGGGGAAGCGCTCGTTCTCTTTCATTCCCTCGGGCATGGCCACGCCGCAGATGCTCCTCTTTCCGGCCTGGTATTCACGCCAGGCGTGTCCGGAAAGGCAGCCGCGGATTACCATCTCTACCTTGAAGGGTTCGCATTTATGGCCTATGGTCACTGCAGGGTCCGGAACGGATATCTTCCAGTTGGGAACTATGTCGGCCGTGGCATCCAGGAAGAGCGCGGCGATCTGGTTCAGTATCTGCCCTTTGTAGGGAATTCCCTCGGGAAGGACGCAGTCGAAGGCCGAAATACGGTCGGTGGCTACCATTACTATCTTGTCGCCAAGGTCATAGACGTCACGGACCTTGCCCACATATTTGCTTTTCTGTCCGGGAAAACTGAAGGATGTGCTGGTAATTGCGCTCATTTGCCTAGTCTTTGAAGATGATTGCATCCCTGTCGGGACCGACGGAAACTATTCTGATGGGGCAGCCCGTCTCTTTCTCGATGAAGGCTACATAATCTTTCATTTCGGCGGGAAGGTCCTCATACTTGCGAACTCCGCTGATATCCTTCTTCCAGCCCTTGAACTCGGTATAGACGGGTTCTACGGAAGTGCCGCCGTCGTAAGGATATTCAGTGGTGGTCTGGCCGCCCATCTTGTAGGAGGTAGCCACCTTGATGGTGTCGAAGCCATCCATTACGTCGGATTTCATCATGATGAGGTCGGTAACGCCGTTCATCATCACAGCATATTTGAGGGCCACCATGTCCAGCCAGCCGCAACGGCGGGGACGACCGGTGGTAGCACCGAATTCCTTACCTATCTGACGCAGGGTCTCGCCTGTCTCGTCGAAGAGCTCGGTAGGGAAGGGGCCGCTACCGACGCGGGTGCAGTATGCTTTGAATATTCCATAGACCTTGCCAATCTTGGAAGGGGCGACTCCGAGGCCGGAGCAAACGCCTGCTGCAAGGGTATTGGAAGATGTTACGAAAGGATAGGAGCCGAATTCCACGTCCAGCAGTGAGCCCTGTGCGCCTTCTGCCAGCATTGGAGTGCCTTCGTCCAGTTTTCGGTTGACCAGGAATTCCGTATCCACGAATTGGAAGCGGCGGAGCTTGTTCACTGCCTCGAACCATTTCTGCTCGTATTCGTCGGTATTGAACATCGAGAAGTCCTTGTAGTGGGAAAGCAGCTGCTGGTGCTTGTTCTTGAGGGCAAGATATTTCTGTTCGAATTCAGGAAGGAGCAGGTCGCCGAAGCGGAGGCCGTTGCGGCCGGTCTTGTCCATGTAGGCGGGGCCTATGCCCTTGAGGGTGGAACCGATCTTGGCTTTGCCCTTTGCTGCCTCGCTGGCGGCATCCAGTGCCCTGTGGGTAGGGAGGATGAGGTGAGCCCTCTTGGAGATGATGAGCCTGTCGGTGATAGGGCCGCCGAGGGCTTCGATCTTGCTGATTTCATCGTAGAGGATCACAGGATCGACGACTACGCCGTTACCTATGATATTAAGGACGCCGTCCCTGAAGATACCGGAAGGGACCGTGTGCAGGACATGGCTCTTTCCTTCGATGCTGATAGAATGACCGGCATTCGGTCCGCCTTGGAATCGGGCTACTACCTTGTAGCCTGGGGTGAGACAGTCAACAACTTTTCCTTTTCCTTCATCTCCCCACTGGAGACCAAGGACAACATCAATTTGATTCATAAACAGATATAGAAGTTAGGTAAGTTACACAAAACTGGACCGTCATCAAAGTTAGCTATTTTTAAGATAAATCAAAAGGCCTTCCTCAGATTTTTTTTCTGAAGAAGGCCGATATGATTTCGGGCTCATCTAAAGCCTTACAGTGCCCAACTGGCGCTTTCTGTCTGTAACTCTGACATATGGCGGAAGATTCCTCCTTCCTTGGCATATAATTCCTTGGGAGAACCCTCTTCCGCAACTTTACCATCGGAAAGCACGACTATCTTGTCGGCAGATTCGACGGTCCGCATGCGGTGGGCGATTACAAGCACTGTCTTGCCCTTCAGCAGGCGGGACAGGGCACCTTGCACCTTGGTCTCATTCTCCACGTCAAGGGAGGCCGTAGCCTCGTCCAGAAGCACGATGGGCGCATCTTTCAGCAAAGCCCTGGCAATGGATATGCGCTGACGCTCTCCGCCGGATAGACGAATACCGTTTTCACCTATTGGAGTATCATAGCCCTTTGAGAGCTTCTGCACGAATTCGTCGCAGTTAGCGGCCTTGGCGGCGGCAAGCACCTCCTCGTCGGATGCGCCGCGCTTGCCCAGGCGGATGTTCTCCATTACGCTGTCGTCGAAGAGCACTACATCCTGGAATACCATGGAATAATCGCCCAGCAGAACCTCCGGATCGATGGTGGAGATGTCCACTCCGCCCACCTTGATGCTACCTTTGTTTACATCCCAAAGCCTTGCTGCGAGCCTGGCACAGGTGCTCTTGCCGGAGCCGGAAGGCCCTACGAGGGCTGTCACCTCGCCCTCCTTGGCGACGAAACTGACTCCGTTCAGCACCGCCTTGTCGTCATAGGCGAAATTCACATTGTCGAAAACTATGTCATGGCCTTTGGGGGAGAAGCTCTCGCTGCCCTCGGCGATCTTGGCTTCGTAGATGTCCCTGAGTCGTTTGGCCGAGGATTCCGAGATAAAGAGTTCGGCAATCAAGGCCAGAGCCTGGTCGAAAGGAGCGTAGATTCGGGTGATGGCCAGCAAGTACATGAACAGGAGCATGAAGTCAATCTCTCCGGAAAGTATCAGGCGGGCACCCATCAGTATGGTAGTAGCCACTCCGAGACGCATTATTATAGTAGCGGCGTTCACGAAGATGCCAACGAACAGTTCGCCTTTTATCATCAGTTTTTCCTGTTTGTCGATCTTCGCGTTTATATTCCGGAGGAAACGCTCCTCCTGGTTGGTGGCATGTATCTCCTGGATGTTTTCCAAGCTCTCCTGTATGCTGTCGGCAACGTCCAGGCCGGCTTGTTTGGTCTTGACGGACATTTTCTCGGAAATACGGCGGCTGCCGAAGAGCAGGAGGAAGGCCACGGGCACGCCCCAGAGGCAGGCAAGGGTCATCTTCCAGTTAAAGAACAGCATTGCTACGGCAATAATTGCCGTCGAGCAGTAGGCTCCGTACAGATAACCCAGCACGTGGGACCAGACATGCTCCATCCTGTTCACGTCGCTCATTATGGTTTCGGTAAGGTCGGCCAGGTCACGCTTTCCGAAGAAGCCCAGAGGCAGCTTGCGCAGCCTTTCCGCAATCTTCAGGCGAACGGTCTTCACTTCTTCATATACAGCCCCGTAAGTGGCCTTGTACTGCTCCATATGAGTAAGGTAGGAGAGCAGGATGAATGCAATAGTCAACAATATGTATTTCCATATGTTGGGTAGAGGGGCCCCGTCGGTCAAAGTTTTCATGAATTCCTCCATAAGCATATAGAGGATACCCATTCCGGACATTACGACCAGGTTTACCACCAGGGTCCATAGTGTGCCCCTCTTGACGGTATTGATGCCCCGGGCGCTGAGCGCATATTTACGTTGTATCTTTTTAAACATGACGATTCTATTTTTTGGTGGATATACGCCACTGTATGCCCTGATTGTAATCGGCCCACATACGGGCGTACATACCATCGGCGGCTACGAGTTCTTTGTGGGTGCCTTCTTCGACCACCTTTCCTTCGGAGAGTACAATGATCTTATCGGCATTTACTACGGTGGAGAGCCTGTGGGCAATCATCACCACGGTCTTGCCCTTGGTGAGGCGGGCAAAGGCTTTCTGGATGAGGACTTCATTCTCGGGATCTGCGAAAGCAGTCGCCTCGTCGAGAATGATGATGGGAGCATCTTTAAGTATGGCCCTGGCCAGGGATATCCTCTGCTGTTCGCCACCGGAAAGATGGGTTCCTTCCGAACCGATTACGGTATTGACGCCCTTAGGGAGCTTTTCTATAATGTCCTGGCACTGTGCGGCAGAAAGGGCCGCGTTGACCTCTTCTAAGCTTGCATCCGGCCGGACTATTCTCACATTGTCCAGAATGGAAGCCTTGAACAAGCGGTTGTTCTGGAATACGAAGGCTATCTGGTCCATAAGGACATGATTGTCGATTTCAGTCACATCCACACCGCCTACCCTGACAGATCCGGAACTGGCATCCCAGAAGCGGGGGATCAGGCTGGCTGCAGTTGTCTTACCACCGCCGGACGGGCCTACGAGTGCTATTGTCTGGCCAGGGAGGGCAGTGAAGGAGACATGCTCCAGGGCAGGAACCTCCGAGCCTTCGTAAGAGAAGCACACGTCATCAAATTCTATCTTGTTGCCATCGGGAGTCTTGGGAGAAGGACAATGTTTGAGCCCGGGCGCGCCCATCACGGTATCAATCCTCTTCATTGCAACATCCGCCAGCATCATTCCGCTGACAGCGAACATGATTTTGGCAAGGGCCGTGGAGATAATTGCGGAGAATACTGCGTAGAAGGCGAAATCGGTCACCAGCGCGGAATAAGTGCCGGCCTTGACTGCTGCAGGGGCGAGGAACAAGGCTACCGGAATCAAGAAGACGAAAGCTCCTTCGCAGAACGTGAGATTCCAGGACTGAGGTTTGCGGCAGACTGTATCCTGATAGTAACCGGCCTTGTCGCTATATGCATCGATGGCATTCTTGAAGGCCTTGAATGAGTGGACTGTCTGCTGGAAAATCTTCACAACGGGGATGCCCCTGACATATTCCGTTCCTGCTTTGCTGACGTAGTCCTGGGCAATCTGGTAGTCTTCCAGGCACTTTGCATTCTTCCCACCCATCATGGCAAATAGAGTGTATATGGAAATTATCGCGCTGAGCATGCAGGCCGCACCCATCCTCCAGTCGAAAACGAATAGCAGCACCACCATGGTAAGGAACATGGCAATTGTTCCGACGATGTCGGCCAGATTGTGGGCCAGCAGCGTTTCGGTTTCGGCGACTGCACCGTCAAGACGGCTGCGCAGGAAACCTGAAGCATGATTGTCGAAGAAGCCCAGAGGCGCATCCATCAGATGGGCCATTCCCTGCTTGCGTATGTTGGACGCTGTGCGGAATGCAGCCAGATGGGTTAACATCAATGCTACGAAATAAACAAGAATGCCTGCTAAGGCACTGTAGAAAGCCATCCAACCATAATCCGCAATGTGGACGGCTTCAGTCCATCGCGGAGCCACGGCAATCAGTTCCTTGGCAACCAGCCAGATACATACATAAGGCAACATTCCCAGTATCATGGATACGGCAGAAAGCCCCATGCCGGTGAATGTAAGCCATTTGTAGTTTCCGGAATAGCCAAGCAGAACAGCCAGGCTGTTTTGTTTCTTTTCTTCCATAATCTACCTTCTTGGTAATACGCGGCAAAGATATCTCAGGCCAGTAAACGGGGCAATACCAAATTATTGCTATTTTTTTCTTATCATTGTATCATGATAACTAATGACCGCATACGCATTTTCGCAGCCCTTTGCTGCGCGTTGATCTCCCTATCCTGCAACAATGGCAACGGGACCTGTGACTGTACCGTAACCCAGGGAAATCCCTATCTTCCTTTGTGGGAGCATATTCCGGACGGAGAGCCCTATGTTTTCGAGGATCCGGACCAGCCCGGCAAATACCGCGCATATATCTATGGTTCGCACGACGTGCTGCGCACGGAGTATTGCGGTTACGACCTGGTGCTATGGTCGGCCCCTGTAGATAGCCTCAATTGCTGGCGCTACGACGGAGTCATCCTCACAGTGGAGAGAAATGCCAAGGGCGAAGCCTTCTATACGGAGGACAGGGGGGACATCCTCTATGCTCCCGACGTGGCTATGACTACCGACGAAAACGGCAAGAAGACCTATTATCTCTATCCTAACGACCAGGCCTGGGAGCGTCATTCCCTGGTGGCCAAGAGCGACAGGCCGGACGGCCCCTTCGAAATATGCAACTGGGACCCTTCCAACCCGGATCAGACCAAGGGCCTCCTGACCTTCGATCCCGCGGTTCTGGTAGATGATGACGGCCGGGTCTATGGCTATTGGGGCTTCGACCATTCCTACGGCGCAGAACTCAATCCGGACGACATGGCTACCCTGAAACCCGGTACGGAAGTGGTGGACGGAATGATTCCGAGCAGGAAGGAAGATGATATCTTCCGCTTCTATGAGGCCTCTTCCATCCGGAAGATCGAAGGGAAATACGTATTCATCTACAGCCGCTGGACCAAGGACGGGGATTTCGGACTGCCCAACACCAATTACACCCTTGCCTACGCCTACAGCGACCATCCGCTCGGTCCCTGGACCTATGGAGGTACCATCATAGATGCCCGCGGCAGGGAAGTCAATGAGGCTGGAGAGAACATAGCCTCCGCGACCGTCAGCGGAAATACTCACGGCAGCATCTGCAAGATCAAGGACCAGTGGTATGTGTTCTATCACAGGCAGACCGGCGTAGATGAATTCGCTCGCCAGCCCATGGTCGCGGCCATCGATGTCAAGGTAGAACCCGGCCCCGGCGGAAGGGTGCTGATTTCGGAAGGGGAGTATAATTCCGAGGGCTTCTCCCTGGATGGCCTGAACCCCCTGGAACGCCATTCGGCGGGCCTGGCCTGCTGGTACACGGCCTCAAAGGTATCCGAGCACGCATGGCCGGTGAAGACTTATTTCGGTTCCTATGTCGCCTCAGCTCATGGTACCGACAGTAATTACGAAGCTCCCTATGACATCCGGAACAATACCAATCCCGTAGTCAACAACAACGATGGTTCGATAGTAGGATACAAATACTTCAACTTCTCCGAAATGTACGGCTGCAATAAGCCCAGGCTGCTACTGCGTCTGATTCCGGAAGGTGTTGACGGCACCATCCAGATAATGCTGGACAGGCCCTGGGAATCGCAGGGAGGCACCCTGCTGGGATCTGCCGAAATCAAGGCCAAATGGGCTGCCCGCAGCAGGGAGCTCCGCATAGACCTACCCGGTCTTGAGAAGTACAGCGGAAAGCACGCAATATATTTCAAATTCTTCTCCGACACCAAAGAAAAGAGCATCTGTACACTCGAAGATTTTGCCTTCGCATTATAAAAATGCTAACTTTGGCGAAATTTTTTGAAATATGTCTATTAAATCCATGTCTATATGGAAGTGGATGCTGTTGTTTATACTCGGCTTGGTACTCACTTTCATCTATTATGCAGCAGGGCAGACAATTGATGAATATTTCATCAGGACGACAGTGGGGAAATGCGTCTATTATGTCCTGGCGGCCGGTCTCATGGCCGTGCTTTATGCCCTATTTGTCAAATGGTTCGAAGCTCACAAAGCAAAAGATCTGCCTCTTGCCCGTTTAATCCCAGAGTTGGGAAAAGGATTGGGCTTCGGTGTGCTGATGTTCTCGGCCGTAGTGCTGACCATGATGGTTTTCGGCTTATGCCGTTTCAGTTCTTTCGGCACTGACCAGCCCCAGGCAATACTTTTGGCCTTCTTCAACTTCATTTTTGTAGCATTCGGCGAAGAAATCATCTTCCGCGGAGTATTCTTCCGCTGGCTGGACGAGAAATGGGGCTTGGCGGTCGCATTGTTGATATCTTCCCTAGCCTTCGGTTTCGTGCATATATTCCAACCCGCAGCCAGCTGGTGGTCATCTCTGGCTATTTCGGTAGAAGCGGGTTTGCTGCTGGGAGCTGCTTATAAATATTCCGGAAACCTCTGGCTGCCCATAGGTTTCCATATTGCCTGGAACTTCACCCAGGGCAATATTTTCGGTTTTGCAGTATCCGGCTTACAGCAGGATGCCTCGCTTCTAAGCCCGAGCGTCAGCGGGCCGGATATCCTGACCGGGGGAGCCTTCGGACCGGAAGCATCCATCTTCAGCTTCGTTTTAGGCCTTGCTATTTCCATTTATTTCATATTGAATGTAATCCGTAGAGAGAGATAATGAAACACAGTTTTAAAGAATGGTTCATCGCCACCCGTTACTGGTCCTTCCCGGTTTCGGTAATGCCCGTAGTGGCGACTTATGCATATCTTGTCAGCGAAGGCCTGGTCCCCGCCGGAATAAAGCCTCATCTGATAGCACTGCTCTCAATGATAGGAGTTGCCCTGCTGCATGCAGGAGGGAACGTGCTCAGCGACTGGTTCGACTTCCGCAGCGGTGTAGATAACCCTGATGCATTTGCAGTTCCTAATCTGGTGTTCCATAAATTCGAGCCCTCGGAGTATTTCCGTTTCAGTATCTGGCTGCTGGCGGCAGGTGCGGCCATAGGACTGTTCATAAGCTGGCTCAGCGGCCCCGGGCTCCTGATAATAGGCGGACTGGGCTTCCTGCTCACCCTGCTCTATTCCTTCCTTAAATACCGCGCCCTGGGCGACCTGGACATCTTCATAATCTTCGGCGTGCTGACCGTGGCAGGTGCAGCCTATGCAATCACGGGCAGCTATCTTCCCGATGCCTTGATACTGTCGGTCCCCATAGGAGTGATAACGGTATCCGTGCTGCATGCCAACAACACCTACGATACCCTCAGTGACCGCGCAGCCGGCATCAAGACCTTTGCAATGCTTATAGGCCAGAAGACCTCCGCATTGCTGTATTGCTGCTACATGGTATTCCCCTTCGTATATATGGCAATAGCAGTAGCCGCTGGCAAACTTCATCCGCTTTCCCTGCTATGCTTCGTAGCGCTGATTCCGGCGCTCAAGAATCTCCGTCAGGCCGCAAGTTACGACAAGATAGGCCTCGAAGCCATGAAGGGTCTTGACCAGGCTACAGCCCAGATGCAGCTGATGTTCTCTGGTCTGCTTTCGATTGGTCTCTTCATCTCCGCACTCTTATGAGCAGGAGCAGCAAAGGCCTGATGCTGGCGGTCCCCGTGGCCGCCTTGCTATGGTTCTACATGTTCAGTCCCTGGACTCAAGGCAGGCCCAATTTCTGGCTTGTAATGAGCTGCTCGGCCATCATTCTTACCAGTCTCGGGCTGTTCTTCTCACCCGCCGGAGAGAGATTTCCCAAGCTGGAAAAACCCTTCCTCCAGCTGCTGGGCGGAATCCTTCTGGCCTTCGCCCTGTGGGGAATATTCTGGATAGGGGACAAGGCCTCATCCTGGCTTTTCAGCTTCGCCAGGCCTGAGGTAGATGCTGTCTATTCTATGAAAGAAGGCCTGCCAGTGCCCGTTATCGGATTGCTTCTGCTGTTCCTGATCGGCCCTGCGGAAGAGTTCTTCTGGAGAGGATTCGTGCAGAAGACGCTCTCATCATCACTCGGAGGGCGCTATCCCAAGGATTATGCCTTCCTGCTTACCGCGGCAATCTATGCTCTGGTGCATATCTGGTCCTTCAATTTCATGCTGGTTATGGCAGCACTAGTAGCCGGCCTGGTCTGGGGATTCATCTACAGAATCTGCCCCAAGGCCCTGCCGGCTCTGATAATCAGCCACGCCCTGTGGGACGTGCTGGTATTTATAGTGCTTCCTATTTAAAGAATTCCGCTTTGAAATCCTCCGGCTTGTAGCTGCTGTACATTGCAACCCATTCGCCCTTGCCGCTGTCGAAGACCTGGGTCACGACCTTGCCATCTCCGCTGAGATAGTAATTGAACGGCCACTGACCCTCTTGAGGATAAACGGCGTGGCCCTCGTACACGAAGCCCTGGTCCTGGATGATCGTTTCCACCTCGGAAACAGGAACGGTATTGCCCTTATATTCGTAGAATGCAACTTTCAGGTTCTTGCCATCTTCGGCATCGAACACGTAATATAGGCTGAGATCTTCTGCAACCGTATAGGCTTTGCACCAACCGAGGTATTCCCAGAACATGAGAGTATCGGCCGCTGCGGCATAGGAGCTGTTGGTCATGAACGCTTCCACGTCTGCAAGGTCCTTACCGAATTCGGTATAAGGGCGTTCGATGGAGAATTTGTCTTTGTTGCAAGATGCCAGGGCCATGATCATAGCACAGCCGGCCATAAGTGATAAAAGAATCCTTTTCATATAGTTTAAATGTTTTGCACAAAGAAAAGGGAAATAATCCGGAGACATTTCCCATCGTTTGAAAAATTTGTGTCAAATCTTGAAAAACCGGGTCTCAGACCGTTCTGGCAGCCTGCCGATACTCTGTAGGGGACATTGAATAATACTCGCGGAAAAGGCGGTTGAAGGTGCTGCGGTTGGTAATCCCGCTCATCTCGATAATGAGGCCGACAGGCTCTTCGCTGCAGGTGAGCAGATTGGCAGCATAGCGCAAGCGGTGCTGATTGATGAAATCGGCAGGAGTGATTCCGGCACATTCCCGGAGGGCATCGTAGATATAGGTGACATTGGTGCCCAGGATGCGGGCAAGAGTCTCGTGGTTGGCGGAAGGATCCGTGAAGATCTCATCTTCTTCCATAAGCTTGCAAATGCGCTGATACAGCAGTTGGGTCTGGGTGGGATTCCCTGCGGAAGTTGAACTGAGCATCTCCCTCTTTTCAGCCTCGGCCTTTT
The DNA here is from genome assembly GCA_024692185.1 of Bacteroidales bacterium. Lineage (GTDB taxonomy): Bacteria > Bacteroidota > Bacteroidia > Bacteroidales > UBA932 > Cryptobacteroides. Next base: position 13,235 of record JAILMV010000090.1, read on the forward strand.
CGCGCTGGAGTATCTGCTGATACAGGCTGCGGTTCTTCGAAAGAAGATCCTTGTTATACGAATGCGTACGGTACAGCATACCGCTTATGGTAATGATTATGACCAGAAAGGCGAGCAACAGCAGGCGGTGGTTGCGGGTCTCGCCGCGGGCCTCCTGCAAGGCCATTTCCCTCTGATGAGTCTGGTAGATGACCGCAAGCTCGGCAGCAGAATTATGCTTCTGCCGGATAATGGCGGAATCCAGCACGGCTGCCACGTCGTCGGCTATGAGCAAGGCTTCTGCTGTCTTTCCGGCCTTGCGCTTTGCCAAGTAACGGGGAATGATGTAGCTGTCGATGTAATCCAGGGACTTGGTATCATAGTCCGGAGGGAAGATTTTATCCAGGCGTTCAAATGCTTCGGCAGCTTCAGCATATCTGCCGGCATTCATCAAGTAGCTGGTAGCATACTCAATGTTGTAAGGAATATCGTAAATCCGGGAAGAAGGGATGGCATCGTATATGCTGGCAGCCTCGCTATTACGCCCCACAGCCTGGAGATACAGTACCCGGTATAGGGCCAGCTGCCCTTCATATTCTGCTATAAGATCAGCATCGCCATTTTTCTTGTACTTCCTGAATTCCTCCTCGCAAATCTGCAGCCATTTATGCGCTTCGTCATATTCTTCGCTGTCCAGATTGGCCAGGAAGATATTGCAGTCCAGTATGAACAAATTGAAACGTTCACCATCCCGCTCCTGGATTGCTTTCTGCGTCCGATAGGCAGTGGCATAAGACGCCCTTGCATCCTCCGTCAACCCGAGATCCAGCTGCAGAAAGCCTAACAAGGCCAACAAAGCCACTTTCTTTCCTTCCGGGAAGGCATCCTCTCCTTCGGCCTTTCCGAGTATGTCGGTCAGTACCATCATAGCATCGTCAGTAGCGCCCCGGTCCATCATCAGGTAGGCATATCTGTAGCCGGCATCGGCATAGCAGAGCCAGTCCGTAGATGGATCCGCGAAGGATTCGTAGGACTTTTTATAATAAAGCTCGGCCAGCCTCATCTGCCTAGCCATGTCATATTCCATGCCTTGTTTATGGTCGGCCCTGGCAGTGGCCAAGGCGTCTTCAGTTTCAACAATGGCGTCGAAATCTTTGCAGGCGGGGACGGCCAGCATGCAGAACAGCAGGAAAAAGAGGGGCAGCTTATTCATCTCAGGTCTTGTAAATGGCTTTGCTTTGCAGTACGCGGGAATAGGGCGGGATGTCGTGGGTAAGCCAGATGTTACCTCCGATCACGGTGTCGTGCCCGATACGGACATTTCCGAGTATGGATGTATTCGAATATACGGTTACGTTGTCTTCCAGTATGGGATGACGGGGGAGGTCCAGGGGGCGTCCGGTATCATCGTACTTGAAATTCCTGGCTCCCAGGGTCACGCCCTGGTAGAGCATTACGTGGTCCCCGATGACGCTGGTAGCGCCAATTACCACGCCGGTACCATGGTCTATGGCGAAATACTTGCCTATGCTGGCGGCAGGATGTATGTCGATTCCCGTTTCCGAATGTGCCAGTTCGGTAATGAAGCGGGGGAGCACAGGGACATCCAGCCCGAGAAGGCGATGAGCTACCCTGTAATGCATTATGGCCGTGATTCCGGGATAACAGGAGATGATCTCCTCCCGGTCGCTGGCCGCAGGATCATTATTGCCTATGGCTTCTACGTCCGTCTGCAGTTCTTCCCTGATTACAGGCAGTTCCTGCATGAAGGCAGCAGCCTTCTCCGCTCCTGTCAGCTCCTCAAGCAGGTTGTGGAGTTCTTCTGCGGACTCTTTTTCCCGGCCATATATCTCCGGGAAGATGGATTCTCTCGCGCACTCCATCAGGCGCTCTACTTTCTTCTTGTCTATCATCTCAGAGAGGATAATCTTCAAATGCGAATAATTCGGTGGAAAGGTAACGCTCGCCGGTATCCGGGAGCAACACTACTATGGTCTTGCCGGTATTCTCCTCCATCCTGGCAAGCTCGGATGCTACGTGGAAGGCCGCTCCGGAAGATATTCCCACCAGCAGGCCCCTGGAGGACAGGTAACGCCCTGCACGTATCGCATCTTCGTCGGACACGGGCATTATGCAGTCCACTACCGCAGGGTCATAGGTTTTGGGCACGAAACCGGCCCCTATGCCTTGTATTTTATGTTTTTTTGCTGCGGGTTCGACGGCGACTATCTTTACGGAGGCTTTGCGCTTTTTCAGGGCCCTTCCGACCCCGCTGACTGTGCCTCCCGTGCCGACTCCGGCCACGAAAATATCCACGGCCCCCTCGCTGTCATCCCATATTTCAACACCGGTGCTATTTTCGTGGGCAGCCGGATTTGCAGGATTGTCGAACTGGCCCAGTATCACGGAGCCGGGAATGGAGTCCCGGAGTTCCTCCGCCTTGGAAATAGCGCCTTTCATGCCCTCGGAACCTGGGGTGAGCACCAACTTGGCTCCCATAGCTTTCAGCAGATTCCTGCGTTCCAGGCTCATGGAGTCCGGCATGGTGAGTATGGTCTTGTAGCCTTTGGCAGCACCTACCCAGGCAAGTCCAACACCGGTATTGCCGCTGGTAGGCTCGATTATGGTCGCACCGGGGGAGAGCAAGCCTTTGCTTTCGGCATCTTCTATCATGGACAAGGCAACCCTGTCCTTGGCGCTCCCGCCAGGATTGAAGTATTCTATTTTTGCAAGGATGCGGGCTTTCTGTCCTTCGATACCCTCGATTTCCAGAAGAGGAGTATGCCCGATAAGCTCCGTCAAATTACTGTATATCATTACAAATCGCTACGTTTCCACGCAAATTTAGGGATTTTTCCCGAATCTTATGTTAAAATGCTATCTTTGCAAGAAGCATAATTAGGGAACGATGAAAAGAACACTGCTGGCGTTATCTATATTTGGCAGTCTGATTGGCTGCTCCAAGCATGTTGATCTTATAGATTACGTGGATACACGTGTCGGCAGCGATGCCAATTCCATCTACACCGAAGCTCGCTACGGAAAAGGAAGCGAAGAGTATGGAATGACCCTTCCCGCAGTGCTGGAGCCCAACGGGATGAATTGCTGGACGCCCCAGACATCGGATTCCGAGCGCAAATGCGTATCTCCCTATTATTACCGCGACAGCCTTTTCCAGGGCTTCAGGAATTCCCATTGGATAGTGGGCGGATGCACTCAGGATTATGGCTCTTTCACGCTTTTCCCCTCTACGGCGACTGATAAGCTGACTCCAATGGAAAGGGCCACTGCCTTCCGCCACGGAAACGAAACGGCCTCTCCCGCATATTATTCGGTATATCTGCATGAATCCGGGATACGGGCCGAGATGACCGCCCGTTCGCGCAGCGCCATCTTCCGTTTAAGCTATCCCGAGGGCCAGCCGGCCTGCCTGATAGTTAATCCCAACAGCGACGAGGGGCAGGGATACATAGAAATCGACACTCTCAAAAAGGAAATCCGGGGCTATAATCCCATCCACCGAATATACCAGGGCTGGGGGAAGCCTGCAGGCTACAGCGGCTATTTCGTAATCCGCTACAGAGAGGAAGTAGAAGCGTTCGGGACCTTCTGCGGGGACAGCGTAAGATGCTCCGGGACATCGATAGGGAACGCCCGAGCTATAGGCCTCTTCGTGCGTTTCAAGCATAAGGGAGCTTCTCCAATAATAATAAAGGCAGGCAGTTCCTTCACCGATTTGGAGGGAGCAAGGAATAATCTGGATGCGGAGATTCCAGGCTTCGACTTCGACAGAACCCGGAAATATCTGACGGCCTGCTGGGAGAAGAGACTCTCCAAGATAAGCGTAGAATCGGAAGACAGCCTGATGATGCGCAAGTTCTACGGCTCGCTCTACCGTTCTTCCATACTCCCCAGGGTAATCAGCGACGTGGACGGCCGCTATCCCGCATTCGCCGGCGGAAGCCCCATTCTGCAGGCCTCCGTGCCCCATTACGACGATTTCTCGATGTGGGATACCTACAGAGCCCTGCATCCTCTGCTAAACATTACATCCCCCTCAATGAGCGGGGAGATGATGCAGTCGCTGGTAGATAAATACAAGCAGGGCGGATGGCTGCCCATCTTCCCTTGCTGGAACAGCTATACCGCAGCTATGATCGGAGACCATTGCATTGCCGCAATCGGGGATGCCTATGTAAAGGGAGTCAGGAACTTCGACGTGGAAACTGCATACGAAGGAATGCGCAAGAATGCCTTCGTATCCCCGGAAAGCCAGGAAGAATATGTGAACGGTATGGGCCGCAGGGCCCTGAAATCATATCTCCAGTACGGATACATTCCTCTGGAAGATCCGGTGAAGGAGGCTTTCCACAGCCGCGAGCAGACATCCCGTACACTGGAATATGCCTTCGATGATTTCGTGCTCTCCCAAGTGGCCAAATCTTTGGGAAAGGAAGATGACTACGAGGCCCTGCGCCAGCGCAGCCAGAACTACAAGAACGTAATAGACCCTGCCAGCGGTTATGCGAACGGCAGGCACGAGGATGGATCTTTCTTCGAAGGAAACCGCCCCGAAGTACTTTCCCGCTATATTACCGAGGGCGCGCCCTGCCACTACAGCTGGTATGTGCCTCACGACCCCTATGGCCTTATGGAAGCGATGGGCGGGCGGGAGAATTATCTTGCCAAACTGGATTCCCTCTTCCAGGAGGGGCTCTACTGGCACGGCAACGAGCCCTGCCACCAGGTGGCCTATATGTATGATTATGCCGGAGAGCCCTGGAAGACCCAGAATGCCGTCAGGGAGATACTAGACAGCCAATATGCCGACCTGCCCGGCGGCCTTGCGGGGAATGACGATGCAGGGCAGATGTCCGCCTGGTTCGTCTTCTCAAGCCTCGGATTCTATCCCGTATGCCCGGGAAGCCCTTATTACGCTATAGGCAGCCCACAGTTCGACAAGGCCGAATTCCGTCTGGAAAACGGACGCAGATTCACCATAGTCAGCACCAAGGAAGGGAAGGATAACAGATATATACAATCAGCAAGGCTGAACGGAGAGAAGTACAGCAAGAATTACATCTCCCACGAAGATATAATGAAGGGAGGGCGCCTGGAATTCGTAATGGGCGACAGCCCTGCAAAGAACTGGGGGAGCGAAGCCTCAGATTGCATCCCGTCCCTCTAAACTGCCAAGATATGAAAGCATCTGCAAGAGTACAGCCAAGCAATTGCAAGTATTTCCGCTTGACGGATTTCCTGGCAAAGGAAGAGGTATTCCATATAGCAAGGGTATTCATTACCACCAGGTATGACATATCCTACCATTCGCATGATTATGCCGAGCTGTTCTGGGTCGAGAGCGGCGAGGGCACGCATCATATCAATGGTAACAAGATTACCCTGCATGCGAACGATATGGTGCTGATAAGGCCCTCCGACAGGCACACCTTCTCTTCTAACGGAAAGAACCTTACCATAGTCAACATTGCTTTTCCCAAGGAAACCCTGGACTATTTCCACGATAGATATTTCGCGAACTCTAACCAGTATTTCTGGTCCGACAGCGTGCTTCCTTACCAGATCAAGATCCCGGACAGCCTTGTGAAACGCTTTTCCTACAGGGCAGAGGAGGCAATGCAGTTCAAACGCTCCAACATGCAGATGGACAGCCTGCTGCTATTCATTTTCAGGAAGATCCAGGAGCTTGACACCCAGCAGGACTATTCATCGGCCCCCTCCTGGCTTGCCTCGGCAATAAAAGCATATAACAACACTACATATTTCAAGTATGGCAGCAGCTCTTTCGTACAGCTCTGCGCCAAGAATCCGGACTATGTGAACAGGATGGTCAAGATGGTTTTCAAACAGACCCTGACCGAGTTCGTGAACGACATCCGCATAAAGTATGCGGCTAATGAGCTGATACTTACCAGCATCCCCATAAAACTCATATCCTATTCCTGCGGATTCGAGAGCATAGCCTACTTCTACAAGCAGTTCGGACAGCGATACGGACAGACGCCTTCCGACTACAGAAAGATGCACCAAAAAATAGTTTGACGGGCCAAAAGTCGGAATAGAGTAACTTTTTTATTTTTCCCAATAAACTTGCAGTGTAAAACGAGTTGAATAATCGCATAGATTTGCAGAAAAGGGAAACGATAAAAGATGGATGGCCTGATCACTACGCTTCAGCGCATGTCAATTCACGATGGTCCCGGAATCAGGACTGTCATATTCATGAAGGGCTGCAACATGAGGTGCAAGTGGTGCCACAACCCTGAAACATGGGTGTGTAGCCGCCAGGTCCAGTACATCAAAGAAAAGTGTATCCGCTGTCTGTCGTGCCTGAACATTTGTCCAGCACGCGCAATAGAAGCGGGCAATGATTCGATGAAAATCGACAGGGATAAATGCCTGAAATGCGGATTATGTACGCAGGTATGCAGCAGCGGAGCACTTTCATTTATTGGTCGGGAAGTCTCCACAGAGAAACTTTGGGAAGAAATCCGCAAGGATATTCCCTACTTCAAGAAGTCTCATGGAGGGATTACCATATCGGGCGGAGAGCCGATGATGCAGAGCGGATTCGTAAAAGAATTCCTTGGAATCTGCAAGCAGAACGGCATCCACACCGCGATAGAATCCAACATGACCTTTCCTTGGAAAGTGGTGGAGGAATTTATTCCGCTGACCGATTTATGGCTTTGCGATTTGAAACATGCCGATGATGCCGTACACAGGAGATGGACTGGTGTAGGGAATGCAAACATCATCAGCAACATAGGAAGGCTGGCAGACAGAGGCGTCGAACTTTGCGTCAGGACGCCCGTTATCCCGGGCGTGAATGACAGCAAGGAAGACATAGAAGCCATTTGCCGCCTGCTCCTTCCTTATAAGGGGAAACTGACTTACACTTTACTTGGCTTTCATACGCTGGGATTCGGCAAATATGAATCGCTGGGGATGGTCAACGAGTTCCTGGGCGAGGAAGCATTGGCTCCGGAAAAACTCGAAGAACTGAAGAACATAGTAAGCAAATGGATAGCTTGTTAACAGACAAACTCTATGCGCTTCGCGAAAGGAAGCTCGCCCAGACCAAAGAAAAGATCCGGGTGGAGGGACATCTCGACGAAGATGATTATGGCCGCATCGTACCACCGGCCGGGCTTTGGGACACCATTCCGAACAATCCGGACGGCTCTTTCTACGGCTATGATGCCTGGGCTGATAACTTCTGCAGCCTTATGGAAGTGCATCCCGTTTACGTGGATCCCGACGATGCTTTTAGCGGAAGGTGGATGTACTTCATGTCCAAGATGAGGAAGAACAAGTGGAATCCTGAATATCCTTACGACTTCCTCGAAGAAAACATAGAGAAATACAATATCATCTGCGGCATTGGCGACGATGCCCACTTTGCTCCGGACTTCAAGATCGGTCTTGAACTAGGCTGGGACGGGCTTCTGGAAAAGATTGAAAAGTACCGCAAAATCAACGATACTCCCGAAAAAAAACATTTCTACGACCTGCACGTACGTGCTATCAAGGCCGTTCAAGGATGGATAGGGCGCCATGTGGATGCAGCGCTGGAAATGGCCGGCAAGGAAAGCGATCCCGTACGCAAGCAGAACCTGCTGGACATGGCCGAGACCAACAAATGGGTTATGCACCATGCTCCCAGGACGCTCAGGGAAGCATGCCAGTGGATAATCTGGTTCCACCTAGCATCTCGCACCTATAACAGGGACGGGGCCGGCGGGCAGATAGACTCCCTTTTGCAACCATATTTCGAAAACGATATAAAAGAAGGCAGGATCAGCGAGGACGAAGCCATATATTATCTCGGATGCCTGCTTATAAACGATCCTATCTACTGGCAGCTGGGCGGTCCAGACAAGAATGGCCATGACCAGACTTCCCGGATTTCTTTCCTTATACTCGAGGCGGCCGACAAAATCAACACGTCCCTGAACATAACTATCCGTGTCTGGGACGGCCTCGATAAGGATCTGCTCCGGAAAGGTGTCGAATATCTGGTCAAGAATAAGAATGGTTGGCCCCGATTCTCGGGGGATAAGGCACTTGTGAGTGGTTTCATGAAAAACGGTTATTCCGCCCAGCTTGCCAGGGAGAGGAT
>JAILMV010000114.1 GCA_024692185.1 Bacteroidales bacterium
AATATCTTCTTCATAGTTTTACTGATTTGAAATTAAATAATCCTCTATCTGCGCGAGCGTGATGTCGGAACTGATGAGATACTCGATGATCTCGTCGTCGGAGGCTGCCGGTACGGTAGTCTTGTTAAGGACGAAATTACCTACGAGAACCGCAATAGCGAAGCACGCTGCAAGCGCCAAGTACGGAGCGAATTTCTGGGTGCGGGTGGGCTGCTTCTCCTGCGCAGGAATTGCCGAGAGCTTCGTACGCAAACTCTCGAAGTAGCCTTCAGGCACGTTATAACCATTGTTCTTTCTCATACGCCTATTAGATGATTGTTGATTCAAAAGGTTTAATCGAACTCCAACTGCACCAGTCCTTTAATCTTCTCGGCCGCGATGTGGAAGGAGGCCTTCAGGGCTCCCACCGAGGTGCCGGTGACCTCTGCGATGCTCTCGTAGGGCAACTCTTCGAAATATCTCATGCAGAACACCAGCCGCTGTTTGTCCGGGAGGCGGTAGATGGCCTTGGCCAGGCGGCGCTGGGCTTCATCGCCGTTGAACCAGGGGTCGGAATCTATCACTCGCTCGGCCGCGGCATCCAGGGATTCGAAGCGCAGCGCCGCCCGCACCCTCTGCTTGCGCAGCAGGGCAAGGGCCTCGTTGGTGGCTATGCGCCACAGCCAGGTAGAAGGAGAAGACTCTCCCCTGAATGTGGGGAGAGCCTTCCAGGCCTTGATATATGTTTCCTGAACTATGTCGTCGGCATCCTCGTGGTTGCCGACTATGTTCCGGACGTGCCAGTACAGCTGCTCGCTGTACTTCTGCACCAATTCATTGAATTCCCTTTCTTCCATTCAAGGCATTAGATGCCCCGGAGGGCGAAAGGTTTATTTGCGGGCGATGGCTTTCTTTGCAGCTTCCGCGATATGGGCTGCATCCAGGCCATAAGCCGCCATCAGCTCGGCGGGAGTACCGCTCTGGCCGAACTTGTCCCCACCGTTGATGAATTCCACGGGAGCGGGGGTAGAAGCGACCACTGCAGATGCTACAGCCTCGCTGAGGCCGCCGAAAGCATTGTGCTCCTCGGCCACCACGGCAGCGCCGGTCTTGGCGATGGAAGCCACGAGGGTGGCGGTGTCCAGAGGCTTGATGGTAGCCACGTTCAGCACCTCTGCGCTGATGCCTTCGGCCTCGAGGGCTTCGGCGGCGAGGAGGGCCTCCCACACGGTATGGCCAGTTGCAATGATGGTAACGTCGGTACCGGGGTTCAGATTGTAGATCTTGCCAATTTCGAAGGGCTCGTCGGGATTGGTGAAGTTAGGCACCGAAGGACGGCCGAACCTGAGATAGACGGGGCCTACATAGCGTGCGGCAGCGATGGTAGCCTGCACTGTCTGGTTGTAGTCGCAGGGCACGAGCACCACCATGCCGGGAAGGGCGCGCATCAGGGCGATATCCTCCATTGTCTGGTGGGTAGCACCATCTTCGCCCAGGGTGATACCTGCGTGGGAAGATGCGAGCTTGACATTGGTATTGCCATAGGCGACTTCCTGGCGGACCTGGTCATATACGCGGCCGGTCACGAACTCTGCGAAACTGCCGCAGAAAGGAACCTTGCCGGTGAGGGCGAGACCGGCTGCTACGCCGATCATGTTGGCCTCGGCGATGCCGCACTCGATGAATCTTTCGGGGAACTCTGCAGCGAAGGCATCCATCTTCAGGGAGCCTTTAAGGTCGGCCGTAAGGGCCAGCACGTTGGGATTCTCGCGGCCTGCTATTACTAGACCGTCGCCGAACCCGCTGCGGGTATCTTTCTTTCCGGAATCTATATACTTCTTCATACTAGTAATCTCCTAAGGTTTCTTTGAGCTGTTCGAGGGCCTGGGCGCACTGCTCTGCGCTGGGGGCCTTGCCGTGCCACTTGTGGCTGCCGGCCATGAAGTCCACTCCATGACCCATCTCGGTCTTGAAAAGTATCATCTTAGGCTTGCCATCTGCCTTGCGGGCAAGCTGGAAAGCGTTCAGGATGGACTCGAAATCGTGACCCTCGGCCACTATCACGTCCCATCCGAATGCGAGCCACTTCTCGTTAAGCTCTTCGATGCCGGTAACGGTCTCGATGGGGCCGTCGATCTGCATTCCGTTCCAGTCGGTCATGGCCACGAGGTTGTCCAGTTTGTGATGGACTGCGAACATGGCTGCCTCCCAAATCTGACCTTCCTCGCTTTCGCCGTCACCGCAGAGCACGAATGCACGGTGGGGATCGCCGTCAAGCTTCTTGCCGAGGGCTATGCCCGCAGCTGCGGAAAGCCCCTGTCCGAGGGAGCCGGAGGGCTGGAATATGCCTTTAATATGCCCGACAGTGGGATGCCCCTGAAGGTTGCTGCCGAACTTGCGCAGGGTTCCCATCTCCTTGGGATCATAGTAACCTGCACGGGCAAGGACTGCATAGTAAACGGGGGCGAGGTGCCCGGCAGAGAGGATAAAAGCATCCTGGCCCTTGCCCTCACGGGTCCAAGTAGCGGGATCCTGCTCCATCTCATTGAAATAAAGGGCAGTAAGTATGTCGGTACTGCTCATGGATCCTCCCGGATGGCCGGACTTTGCGGCCGTCACCATCCGCACGATGTCGCGGCGGACCTGGGAGGCAATGTCGGTAAGTTCCTGTATGGTCTTTTTCATATCACAAAGATAGTGTTTTTACTTGTTCATTCTGACGACCTTCGCGGCTA
>JAILMV010000116.1 GCA_024692185.1 Bacteroidales bacterium
GAGAAGGAAATCCGCGAGGCCTTGGACGCCTATATCGGGGCCAAGGCTTCCCAGCACGACATTATGGCTGGATATCAGAAGGATTTCGAGAAGATTCTTGGTATTGAAAAGACCGCAAAACTCTATCTTGCCGAAGACAGCTTCCGCACCCGCCAGATCAACAAACTTGGCGGCGGTGGCCAGGGCAAAGGAGGAAAACCCGGTAGATAATTGATTATTTACGCTATCCAGACGAGTACGTGACGGTCGAAGGTCATGTACTCGAGGTCAAAGTCCTCTTCGTAACCGTCCTTGTGGATAAAGGTAGCTTCGAGTTCGCCCTCACCTTTGGGGCGGAACGAATCTACCTCTATTTGTTCTGCAAAGTCCACCTTGTACTGCGAGAGTTTCTTATAGACTGCCTCCTTGGCGCACCAGTAGATGGCGAGCTGCTCGTTGCGCTTCTCGTCGTCCAGGTCGTCGATTTCGTCCTCGGATAGGGCCCTCTTCTCCACTACGGAGAAGTCCCTGTCCAGGCTTTCGCAGTCTATTCCCACGTCGTCCAGGTCGTTGAGGATCACGGCCACATACTTTTCGGTATGGGTGATGGAGATATTGGTAGCGTTGTTTTCGATGTAGGGTTTGCCGTTGTCGTGGTGGGAAAGATAGACCTTCTCCTCGAACATAGCTTCCAGGAGGGCGCGTACGGCAAGTTTCTGCTTACGCAGGGATTCGCTTTTGATGAATGAGATTTCTTCCAGTTCGTCGGAAGGGATGGAGCATAATTCTTTTAATTCTGCCTCGCTTTCAGTGATATGCCAAACTCCGAGACGCGAGTGCGCGTCGTCGTCGAGGTCTTTTGTAAGAAATAGTGCCATAAATATTTATTGCGCACAAATATAATCAATTTTTAGATATCCAAAAAATATGGTAACTTTGTAATCGCTTTAGATAAGCCTATACTTTTAATTCATCATGAAATATTTAACAAACGAAAAGTTGGTCATCGTAGGAGCAGGTGGTATGATTGGCTCCAACATGGCCCAGTCCGCGCTTATGCTCGGCCTCACCCCCAACGTATGTCTGTATGATATCTTTGAGCCCGGTCTCAAGGGGGTTCTCGCCGAGATCGACCATTGCGCTTTCGAAGGTGCCAACGTTACGGCAACCATCGATCCCGCCGTGGCTTTCAAAGATGCAAAATACATTATTTCTTCCGGTGGCGCTCCCCGCAAGGAGGGCATGACCCGCGAGGATCTTCTCAAGGGTAACTGCCAGATCGCAGCCGAGTTCGGCGACAACATCAAGAAGTACTGCCCCGACGTGAAGCATGTCGTGGTTATCTTCAACCCCGCCGACGTCACTGCCCTTACCGCCCTCATCCACTCCGGCCTGAAGCCTTCCCAGCTCACCAGCCTTGCAGCCCTCGACAGCACCCGTCTGCAGGAGGCTCTTGCACAGGAATTCGGTGTGCAGCAGTGCAAGGTTACCGGTGCCCACACTTATGGTGGTCATGGTGAGGCTATGGCAGTTTTCGCCTCCCAGGTCAAGATCGACGGCAAGCCCCTCGCAGAGATGAAGCTCAGCGCCGAGAGGTGGGAAGAAATCAAGCACAACACCATCCAGGGTGGCAGCAATATCATCAAGCTCCGCGGCCGCAGCTCCTTCCAGAGCCCTGCCTACAATGCCGTGAAGATGATCGAGGCAGCCATGGGCGGCAGCAAATTCACCTGGCCTGCAGGATGCTACGTCAACAACCCTGTATTCCAGAACGTGATGATGGCCATGCCTACCACTATCGACAAGACCGGTGTCCACTTCAGCGCTCCTAAGGGAACCGCCGAAGAAATGGCAGCCCTCAAGGCCTCCTACGAGCACCTCTGCAAGATGCGCGACGAGATCATCTCCCTCGGCATCGTCCCTGCAGTCTCCGACTGGAAGACCATGAACCCGAATCTCTAGCAGATTGCCTGGTAAAAACTAAAGCGGAACCCCTCGGGGCTCCGCTTTTTTGTTATTCTCTCGCAATCAGCGTCCCTGGCACTTTCTTGTCGAGGTAGAGCACGCCGTCGAGGTGGTCGCATTCGTGCTGGAAGATGACGGCGGTGAAGCCCATCACGTGCTCCGTGGTGTCGCGGAGGGTGGCGGGGGAGGTGTAGCTGACCTCGATGTCCCGGTAGCGGAGCACATCTGCCCTGAGCCCGGGGATGGAAAGGCAGCCTTCAGGGGCGGCTTCCTGCTCTCCATAGACTTTCGTCACCCTGGCATTAGGGTACACCCTGAAGGGATCGCCCATCCTGTCGAAACGCATCACGGCAATCACCCTGCGGGAGATGCCTATCTGCGGGGCTGCAATGCCCACACCGTCCTGCGAAGGGTCGGTGACCGTGGCAATCATCTTCTCGGCCAGCGTTTTATAGGCCTCGGAATTGATTTCTTCTGCCGAAAGATCCGCGCAGGGAGTGCGCAGTACCTGGTTCTCCTCCCGGTCATATATCGTAAGCACGTGCAGGGGAGTATCTGCCGAAATTATATCCATTTCCGCGGGAGTCCATCCTCCCTTTGGGGAACATGCGGCCAAGGCCAGAACGATGGCAGCTGATACAAGGATTTTAACTTTCATTTTCCTATATTTGTATGATATAGTACAAAATTAGCAATAAAAATGAAACGTCTGGCACTGCTGCTTCTGTTTGCCCCTGTTTATCTGGCTGCGGCCATATCCCCCAACCTCGCCCGCAGGGCCGACCACATCTATTTCGATTCGGCCGAAGGGTCGGTGTGGAAGATGTGCAGGCAGGACCAGGCCGGCCAGGCAGAGGCCATCTCCAGCATAGGATTTGACGATTCTGCATGGATGCCGGCCCGCATTCCGGGCACCGTGCTCACCAACCTGGTGGAGAACAAAGTGCTTCCGGACCCGTATTTTTCGGATAACAACAGGCTGGACAAGGGCCTCATCCCCGACATCAACGAGGTGGGCCGCGGCTTCTACACCTACTGGTTCCGCACGGAATTCGACATCCCTGCATCCTACGCCGGGAAGAAGGTTTGGATACATCCCGAGGGTGTGAACTACAGGGCGGAGATCTGGGTGAACGGACATCTTTTCAGCACCATCACCGGCATGTTCCGGGACGACCATATCGACATTACCGACTTCGCGAACATCGGCGGGCGCAATGCCCTGGCCGTTCTGGTTTATCCGGTAGATTTCCCCGGCCGGCCCGGGAAGAAGGGTTGGGGCGCACCTGGCGAATACAATAACGGCGGCGATGGAAACATAGGCCGCAATTCCACCATGCTGATGAGCGTGGGCTGGGATTTCACCTACTGGGATGGCATCCGCGACCGCAACACGGGCATATGGCGCAGCATCTCCATGTACTCCACCGGCGCTTTCACGCTCCGCAATCCCTTCGTGCGTTCTACCCTCTCGCATCCCTACTACGATGCTGCGGACCTGACGGTTTCGGTAGAGGTCGGCAGCCGCTATATGGACAGCCCCAAGACCCATAAGGCCCGCGTGGTAGGGGAGTTGCTGACGCCGGACCGCAGCGAATTCTACCAGTTGTTTAGCAAGGAGATAGAGCTGTATCGCGAAGAGACTCAGGAACTTACGCTCAGCTCCAAGCAATTCCGCCGCCTGCATCTGGACGAACCCAAGCTTTGGTGGCCCCTGGGCAAAGGCGAGCAGAACCTCTACACCCTCAGGCTCAAGGTCTATGACGGTGAAGAGCTGAGCGACTGCAGCGAGACCCGTTTCGGCATACGCGAAGTGGTTGCCACGCGCGAAACTCCCGACGAATCCAAGCTCTTCGTAGTGAACGGAAAACCCATCTTCGTGCGCGGATCCAACTGGATTCCCGAGGCAATGCTCAAGGACGACGACAAGCGTATGGCTGCGGTGCTGCGCCTCAGCGCCCAGTGCGGATTCAACATGCTCCGCCTCTGGGCCGGCGGAATAGTGGAGAGCGACTACTTCCATCAGCTCTGCGACGAGTACGGATTCCTGGTCTGGGAGGAGTTCTTTATGACGGGAGATACTCGCCATCCCCAGGACAAGGCAACATATTTCGCGAATGTGGAATCCAGCGTGAAGAGGGTGCGCAACCACCCCTGCGTGGTGTTCTACGTGGCTTCGAACGAGAGTACCGAAGTCAGCGGCACCCGTGAGCTCATAGAAAAACTGGACGGCACCCGCCCCTGGCAGCAGCAGAGCGAGTGCGACGGCATACACGACGGCAGCCCCTATGTGCAGGTGAATCCATTTCTCCATTATCTGGATCAGGCCTCCCACCGCGGCAGCCGCATCAATGGTTTCAACCCCGAATATGGCTTTACCGGCCTGCCCCATTACACATCCCTGCAGCGCTTCCTCCGTCCGGAGGAGATCTGGCCCATGGACAAGGCCGTCTGGGATTATCTGGATGGCGGCGGCTTCGGCAAGCTCACCAGCACCGTAAAGGCCTTGGCAGATAATTACGGCGAGTCCAAGTCCATCAAGGAATACGGCTGGAAGACCCAGCTGCTCGGCGCAATGAACGCCAAGTCCATCTGGGATGTGTGGAACTATAATAAACTATGGTATGGCGACCGCTACTGCACGGGCGCACTCTTCTGGAGCCACTCCAGCCCCGCGCCCATGGTCAAGAACCACATGTGGGACTGGTACCTCATCCCCACGGCGGCCCTGTATCATACCATGCATGCCTTGGAGCCCGTGCACGTGCAGTTCGACTATCTGAAGAATACCGTATCCGTCTATAACGACAGGCTCACATCCCTTTCCGAACTGAAGATAGTCGCGAAGATGTACGACCTGAACAGCAAGAAACTCGCTACCTGGACGGTCAGCGGAGTGAATGTACCCGCCGACGGTGTGTCCTGCGACATTATGCGCCTGAAGTTCCCCAAGAAACTCACTCCCGTACACTTCCTCTCGCTGGAACTCTTCGACCAGGACGGCAAGCTGCTATCTTCCAATTTCTACTGGAGATCCACCGACAAATACGAGCCAGGGACCCTTACGGGGCCCTGCGCCTCAGGTTTCGAGCCTCTTCAGAAGATGCCCAAGACCAAGCTGAGCAGCAGCCTCCGCAAGCGTTCGGACGCAGAGAATCTTTATTTCGACGTGGTCCTGAAGAATTCTTCTACCAAGATTGCCTTCTTCAACGAGGTTCTGCTGCTCGGCGACGACGGTCTGCCCGTGCCCTACACTTTTACCAGCGACAACTATTTCACCCTGCTGCCCGGCGATTCCAAGACCGTGACTCTGGAAATAGCACGCACCGACGCGCCATCCAAGCCCGTCATTCATATAGAAGGATGGAATGTGCCTGAAACTAGGCTGAAGTAGGGAAGTACTTCTCGAATAGATTTTGTAACCAGCCGGGTCGGCGGATGTTCTGACGGAACTCCTCCAGCCTGGCTGCATTTGGAGATTCGGGAATCCACAACTTCAGATATCCCCCGTAATCGTATTTTTCCTTGAGATGGGCGCACATCCGATCCCAGTGCCCCTCGCGGCTGAGTTCGGGGTAGTGGGAGAGCCCGAATTGTATGGTCCTGCGCACTATCGTAGGCCCGTCGATTATGCGGTCGGCTTCGGCCACTATGCGTCCGTAGATGCTGCGCGGTTCATGGTCGGAAGATGCCCGGTGGTCTTCCGCGGCCCGGGCCATGGTCTCGATCTGCTCCTCGCTGAACCAGCTGCGCAGCCGCTCGTCTTCCCTTATGATACGGCCGGACACCAGATGGTGTTTCTCCCTACCTTCGCAGAGACCGGTATCGTGAAAAGCCGCAATGGCATAGACCATATCCTTGTCCACATCGTAAAACTCCGCAAGTTTCAGGCTCTCGCCAATTACCGTGCGGGCATGGTCTATCTTATGCGCATCGTCGAAACTGGCGTAGCGGGGGATAATCTCCGATTCTATGTATTCCTGGAGTCCCTTGTTCATACGAACTGCCCGTCTTTCATTGTGAGGGCCCTGTCGCAGAGGGAGGCGAGTGCCGGATCGTGGGTGACTATGATTATGGTCTGCCCGAGGCTGTCCCGCAGTTCGAAGAAGAGTTTGTGGATTTCTTCCTTGGTGGCGGAGTCCAGATTTCCGGTGGGTTCGTCGGCAAAGAGCACTGCAGGGCGGTTGATGAGGGCTCTGGCTATGGCAACGCGCTGGGCCTCACCGCCGGAGAGTTCGGAGGGCTTATGCTGCATCCTGGAGGCCAGTCCTACCTTTGCCAGCAGTTCCTCGGCTGCTTTCGTCGCTTCCTTGCGGCTGCGGCCGGCAATCAGTGCGGGGATCATCACATTCTCCAGGGCATCGAATTCCGGCAGGAGATGATGGAACTGGAATACAAAGCCCACACGGCGGCCCCTGAAGGCCGAAAGATCCTTGCGGCTGAGCTTAAGCACCTGGGTGCCGTCGATGCTCAGTTCGCCCGAATCAGGCGAGGAAAGTGTTCCCAGAATTTGTAACAGGGTAGTCTTGCCGGCGCCCGAGGCTCCGGTAATTGCAACTATCTCTCCTTCTTTGGCAGTGAAATCCACGCTGCGCAGAACCTTCAGGTCCCCGAAGGATTTGCAGATGGAGACGGCTTCTATAATGTTCTTTGTCATTCTGAGCAAATATACTAAAATTTGCTATCTTTGCATAGACTAGCGGGGTGTGGCGCAGTTGGCTAGCGCATCTGCTTTGGGAGCAGAGGGTCGTAGGTTCGAGTCCTATTACCCCGACATTTTAAAGAAGTATGAATTTGTTCAAAAAGATATTAGCGAGTATGTTCCTTTTGATTGCAGGAGCTGCTTCGCTGTCGGCTTCGACGGAGAGCCTTTCTCTCCGCTTCCGTTTCGGCAAGTCCGAGACGGATCTCAGCCGGCTTGAACAAATTCTCAATTCCGCCGACAGCTCCAGGATAGTCAGGATAGAGGTGCGCGCCAGTTCTTCGCCGGACGGACCATATTCGGTGAACAAGGCTCTTGCCGGGGAGCGCGCCGCTTTCGTATGCAGTAAAATCAAGGAGCTTTGCCCCGGACTTCCGGAGAGCGCAGTGTCCAGCACTGTGATTGCGGAAGATTGGTCCGGAGCAGAGTCCTGGCTGAGGCGTTGCGATAAAGCTTATAAGGACGAGGCTCTGAAGATAGTGAAGGAAAGTCCGCTTTCGGAGAGAGAGGCAAAGTTGCAGGACCTCTGGGCTGGTGAGGCCTGGGATGATCTGATGCGCAGTGCCTTCCCCGGAATGCGTCGCGTGCGCGTAACCATAGTATATGCTGATGCCGATGCTCCGCTAGATGCCGGATCCGCCAGCCCTGCAGTTTCCGACAGTGCTTCAGTCCGTATCTTGTTCCCTGCCGGGATACGTTATGTGTGGCCCGAACACGCAAATAATGCAGCTGTATTGCAGAATTTGGCCAAATTGGCCGCCAGCGGAAAGTCTCTGAGAATCGTGTCTTACGCTTCGCCTGAGGGATCCCCCGCCAATAATTCAATTCTCGCGAAGAATAGAGCGCTCTGCGCAAAGCAATATCTGATGGACTACTATGCCCTGTCGGCCGATAAGATCGTGATCGAGAATATGGGCGAAGATTGGGGCGGTCTTCTCCGCGAAGTTTTGTCCGGCTACGATGGTCCGAACAAGGATGCCGTAGTTGGAATCCTTTCCGACCCTAGCCTTGGTAATGCTGCCAAGAAGGCTGCTATCCGTGCTCTGGATGGAGGGGCAACTTGGTCCAGATTGATACGCGACATAATGCCAAAACTCCGCGCTGTATATATCTACAACGCGGATTGTTTCAAAAACTAATGTTTCAAAAACTGATGTGGTGGTAAGAGGAAACTCTTACCTTTTTTTGTCTATCGATGCTATCCAGAACTTAGGAGTCATGCCCGTAACCTTCTTGAAGATGGTGTTGAAGGACGACGCGCTGAGGAATCCGCAGGCCGATGCGATCTCGTCCTGCTTGGCTTCCCTGTGATTGACTATGTATTGCTCTGCATAATCGATTCGCAAGGTGTTCACCAGCTCGGGGAATCCAAGGTTGTAGGAATTGTTCACCAGCTTGGACACATAAGTCTTGTTGGAATTCAGCTGCTCTGCCACGTCGTCCAGGCTAAGCCTAGGCTGCAGGAAGGCCTGCTCCTCTATCATCAGATGATGGAATTTGGCCATCAGGCTGCCTTCTTCCATATTTTCTGCGTTGACCTCTACCAGATGCTTGGCTATCTTGGCATTATCCTTAGTCACGTTTTCAGGAACTTCCTCCTCGATATTGAGGCTGTGGCCAATCTTTTCCCGGATCTTGAGCAATTTGTATTCGTCCAGATTGTCGATCAGGTTCTCGATGCTTTCGAACAGTACCCGGTCCCTGTTGTTTTCGTTCAGATTGTAGATGAAGGAATTCTTTATCTCGGACAGTTTGAGAGTCTTCACCGTACCGAATAATCCAAGATAGCAGAATTTGAAGACGTATATGCTTATTAAGATGTCTTGAACCGTTATGTACCAGAGATTGATTCGGACATCACCTCGGAACACCACGAATTTGGTGGACATCAGAATGATAAGAACGGCAATATTCTTGATCTGGATCTTGCTTAGTTCTAT
Source organism: Bacteroidales bacterium (assembly GCA_024692185.1). Lineage (GTDB taxonomy): Bacteria > Bacteroidota > Bacteroidia > Bacteroidales > UBA932 > Cryptobacteroides. The sequence goes on from JAILMV010000116.1 coordinate 8,587, forward strand.
CCTCTTGCCTTTCCACCAGAAATCAGTAATGTCCTTAAGTTTGAACTTCTCCCTCTTCAGGATTCTGAAAACGATAAATATTAAGGCCAGTACTTCCAGGATCAGTACTGCACGCACTATAAGCTCAGTACAGAAGAAATAAATGTACTCGGGTTTGCCGCGATAGGGGCGAACTGAAATCCATCCTTCGCTATAGAAGCCATCTATAAGTGTCTTGATCTTCGAGGGATCCGAAACCATGAATATTACTATAGCAGCCGTGAACAGCACTGCCGGTACCACGACCCATATAGCTTGCAGGGGGTGATATACGCTTCCTTTGCTGAGCCTCTCTATGTAAAGGGCCATCAGAGGAACCATGCACGGGGTGACAAAGGATCCTAACAGCCCTACAAACAACATCGTATTGACGCTGACTCCGGGATGCATATAGCAAGCGTCCAGGAAGAAGAACACCATTGCGTCCAATATCAGGGCCAAGACTATACCGTACGTGCTGGTCCTGGGGGAGATGACAGTATGCATCACGGCCCAGAATAAACAGACAAGCGCCGGTAAGAATATTATTACGTAGGCGATCATTAATTATACCTTTATATATAATAAGGGTTTTCCAACCTTTTTTGCAAAGATATGAAATTGATTTCTAAATCCAAAATTTTTTTGTTGAAATTTTAATTTCTTTCTAATTGTTGAAAATCAGCATTTTGCGCTTAATTCGACTTGATTTTGTCTCAATTCTATACATATTGGCACCCGATTTGTCTGTAGAACGCATTGTATGGCCTATAATATTAAAAATCTGCCTTGTTTTAGCCCTAGTTATTAAAATTATTTATAAAAGGAATAACTTTTATGAATTGAAAATAATTTTTGCTCTTTTTTTAATTTTTGTTGGAACATTAATTTTTTTGACATATATTTGCCGCCGGAAACGATAAACCACCCTAAACTTTCATCGTTTGAAGTTTTCCGGGTTTTTATGTTTCCACGTTACTAAACGATGAAACTGATTCAGAAAATTAACCACATTGCCGCCGAGATGGGCCACAAGCTCGTCCTGGTAATTGCGTTTATTTTCGCGAATCTTTTTTTTGTACGCGCGCAGGAGCCGGCGTTGCGTATATACTATCACTTCGACTCTGCCGTGGTCGATGCTGATTATCTTTCCAATGCCGAGACCTTCCAGGCAATGGAAAATATGATTTCCAGCGGCGCCTCCCTTTCCTTCGAGATTGTTGCTTATTCATCTCCCGAAGGCAATTCCGCCTACAACGAGGATCTCTCCGCCCGCCGCGCCGAGGCCCTTCGCAGGCATCTTGTTTCCCGCTACCCTAATCTTTCTGGAAAACTGACTCTAAGCCCCGTGGCAGAGGCTTGGGACCTTCTTCGCAGCGATGTCCTCAACGATACCCGCTTAAGCGGATCGGCCCGCGAGAACATCCTTTCCATCATCGATTCCAACGAATCAGATGACGCAAAAGAAGCTAAATTATCTGCCATG
>JAILMV010000149.1 GCA_024692185.1 Bacteroidales bacterium
GGCGGCTAGTGTGAGCAAGAGAGTGTGCGGCGAGCTAGGCCGAGGCGAGAAAGTTGGAGCCCACCTACCTCAACCTCTCGTTGACCTCGTCCCAGTTGATGATCTGCCAAATGGCATTGATATACGCGGGGCGGGCGTTGCGGTAGTCGATGTAGTAGGCGTGTTCCCAGACGTCGAAGGTCAGCAGGGGCTTGAGGCCTTTCACGACGGGGTTGCCGGCGTTGCCTTCCTGAGAGATGACCAGCATCTCGGCGTTCCTGTCGTATGAGAGCCAGACCCAGCCGGAGCCGAAGAGGCCGGCGCCCTTCGCAGCAAACTCCTGCTTGAAAGCTTCGAAGTCACCGAACTGGGCATTGATCAGTTCGGCTATCTTGCCGCGAGGTTTGTTGTTCTCGCGGGGGCCGTGGAACTGCAGGAAATACATATTATGGTTGAGAGTCTGTCCTGCATTATTGTAGATGGCGCCCTCTGAAGTGCAGACTATTTCCTCGAGCGACTTTCCGTCGAAGGGCGTGCCTGCGATCAGGGAATTCAGATTATTTACGTATGTCTGCAGATGCTTTCCGTGGTGGAATGCTATGGTTTCTGCGCTGATGACCGGAGCCAATGCGTCCGGAGCGTAAGGGAGGGTTATCAGTTCGAACATTTTAGTGTGTGGTTAATAATTACAAATATAATCATTTTTAAATAAACGACTTAAAAGAATGAACAAATCTTGCCGAATATTGAATTATCCCTTATATTTGTACATATGAAGAAGCTTATCTTATCCCTCGCCGTGTTGCTGGCAGCCAGCAGCCTCCAGGCGAAAATCACCCTCCCGCCGGTATTCGGCGATGGCATGGTCCTCCAGCAGAACACTTCCGCCGCCATCTTCGCCAAAGCGGAGCCCGGAAAGACCGTCACCGTAAAAACCTCCTGGAACAAGAAGAAAGTGAGCACCACGGCCGATTCCGAGACCGGAAAATGGCTGGTCCGCGTGCAGACTCCCGCAGCCGGCGGCCCCTACGAAGTCACTATCTCCGACGGCGAGGCGGTTACCCTTCACGACGTGCTGATCGGCGAGGTATGGTGGGCTTCGGGCCAGTCGAACATGGAGATGCCCATGAAGGGCTACTCTTCCCAGCCGGCCAAGGACGCAACCAAGTATATAGTAGGCGCGAAGGCCTCCAGGCCCATACGCATCTGCAATATCCAGAGGCAATCTTCCATCACGGTCAAAGACGACTGCAAAGGCTCCTGGGGCAAGAACGTTCCCAACGTGGTGGCCAACACCAGCGCTACCGCCTACTTCTTTGCGGATGCCCTGCAGACGGCCCTGGACATCCCCGTGGGCATAATAGTGTCCAGCTGGGGCGGCAGCACCATCGAGACTTGGATCAAGCGCGAAGTCATAGAAAAGGAATTCCCCGAGTTCAGCCTGAAGCATCTTGACGGGGAGAAAGAAGTCCCCCAGAGGAAGCTTCACCAGTGGGCCAGCCTGCTATACAACGGCCAGGTAGCACCCCTCATCCCCTTCACATTCAAAGGGATGATCTGGTATCAGGGAGAGTCCAACCGCACGAGGCCGGAGCAGTACATCCGCCTGCAGCAGGAGTACGTTAAGATGATGCGCTCCGAATTCCAGGTGCCCGACGCACCCTTCTATTGCGTGCAGATAGCCCCCTACCGCTATGACGACGAGAACAATACCGAGGTCGGATACTTCTGCGAAGCGCAGCAGAAGTCGGTGGAAGGAATGAAGCACGCCGGATATGTGACTACGGTAGATATCGGCCAGCACGGCACCATCCACCCTTGCCGCAAGCAGGAAGTAGGCCAGCGCCTTGCCTGGCTCGCCCTCCGGAACGACTACGGAATGGATGCCATCGAGGGCAAGGCTCCCACATTCAAGAGTCTGGAGATCAAAGATGGAAAGGCCTACGTGACCTTCAATGTAGATGGTCTCGGGCTTTCTCCTATGGGCGAAGATATTCCCGGCTTCGAGATTGCCGGGGCCGACCGCAAGTTCGTGCCGGCAAAGGCCTGGCGCGAGCATAGGAACCAGGTAAAGGTCTGGAGCGACGAGGTCCCGGAGCCCGTGGCGGTGCGCTATTGCTGGCGCAACTGGAGCGTGGGTGGCCTCTTCAACAACTTCGGCGTTCCCGTCGGTCCTTTCCGCACGGATGACTGGCCCGCGGAAAAGGCAGAATAAAAACTAGAGTTCTATTTCAACTATGTAGTCTGTACTGCAGTCTGCATTTGCAGGAATGGTCACCGAGAAGTCCTTACGGGTCTTCTTCACCTTCAGAAGGGTGCCGGTGGCCATTTCTTTCGTTTTCTTGGCCTT
>JAILMV010000167.1 GCA_024692185.1 Bacteroidales bacterium
GTTTCCACTTTGCCTACTTCGCAGGAATCGGCATATCCGGAGGCCTTGTTTCCGGAGGAAGCAGCATCGAATTTCCCATTCTGGCAGGCTCCTGCTGGTTCATAGGGCCCGGTAGTCTGGACTTTACCTTACGATATGGAAGCTTGAGCGGTGGAGTCTTCACCATAGGATACACCTTCCGCCCGCGCCTCTAAGATGTTACGGCGGGGGATTCTGATTCTGGCAAGTGTTTTCTGCTCCCTCTTCTTGAGGGGGCAGGATTCTTCGTTCCGCTATCCCGACGTGCCGGATTCGCTCTCCTCTCCCCAGAGCAGGGTGGAGTATCTTTGCCTGCACTTCTGGGACAGGGCAAATTTTGCCGACGAGGCTTTGCTCAGCTCATCCAAGCCGGTGTTGGACTTCATCTATCTGCTGCAGCACTCCGGCCCGGAGGTGGCGGCGGAAGGAATGTCCGGGATGATACGCCGCGCCGCGCCCTATGGGCGGGCCCTGAACCAGCTTCTTTATGCTTTCAACCATTTCCTGCACGATAGCCAGTCACCCCTTTCCGACGATCTGCTTTACGAGCGTTTCTTGCGTACGGTAATTGCTTCCGATGCCGTGCCGAAAGAGGTCAGGGAATCCCTGCGCCAGCCATTGGAAGTCATAAGCCGGAACCAGCCTGGCAGCCCGGCCGAGGACTTTGTTTTCTCGACAAAAGATGGGCGGGAGATGCATCTGTACGACATCGAGGCCCCGTACATCCTGCTGATGTTCACGAATCCGGATTGCTCCCGCTGCCGGGAAGCAGAAAAGATATTGAAGGAGCTGCCGGATTCTGTCCGGGTCCTGGCAATCCACCCCGGCGACGACATCGAGAGATGGATGCGGCACGACTATCCGGAAGGCTGGATCAGCGGACACGAATCAGCCGGCAAGATACGGGACGAGCGCCTGTACGAAATCCAGCTATATCCTTGCTTTTACCTGCTGGACGCTAAGAAGGCCGTGCTGCTGAAAGGAGTCGGTATCGAAAAGATAGTCAAAGTAGCATAATTTTTGCAGTAAAACTCGAAAGACTAATCGACCAATCGTGCTGAATTTCATTGCTTTACTGCTTTCGGCCTGGATGCTCCCGCAAGCCCTGGAGTATTCGGTGCAGGGGACCGTGTGCGACGACAGGTCCGGCAAGCCGGTAGCTGCCGCTACCGTGACCATCCCCGGGCAGGGGCATTCCACGGTAACCAACGAGGACGGGGTTTTCGTAATCAAGTCCGACGCTCCCATCTCCACCCTGAGCTTTTCCTGCATCGGCTACCGCAACACCAGCCTCCGGGCGGAGAACGGGATGAAAGTGCGCCTGATTCCGGCCATCTACCCTCTGAAGGAGGCCTCCATCATTTCGGGAGATCCTCGCGAAATAGTGCTTTCGGCCATAGAAGAGATACCGTCGAATTATGTAGATAAGGCCGAGCTGCTGCAGTGCTTCTACCGCGAGACCATACGCAAGCGCCAGCGCTACATCTCGGTAAACGAGGCCGTGTCCAAGATGTACAAGACCGGATATAAGTGGCGCACTTCCTCGGCCGACAGGACAGCAATCGAGAAGAGCCGGGTAATAATGAGCCAGCGTCCTCAGGATACCTTGAGCGTGCTGATGGTAGGAGGGCCGTATTATGCGCTGGAACTGGATGCCGTCAAGAATCCGGATGTCATCTTCAATCCGACAGACCTTCCAATGTATGAATTCAAGATGGAATCCCCGGCCTACATTGGCGACCGCCTGCATTTCGTGATAAGCTTCAAACCTGTGATGGTGGCGGACTATCCTCTTTTCTTCGGCCGCCTGTACATCGACAGGGAAAGCCTGGCATTCAGCAGGATGGAGCTCTCTCTGGACATGTCCAATCCCGACAAGGCCAGGAGGGTGATGCTGCTGCGCAAACCTGCCGGCCTGCGCTTCACCCCCAAGGAGCAGTCGATAGTAATCAACTACCGCAGCAGCGACGGCGGGCCCATGAGGCTGGACTATTTCCGCACCACCACCGCCTTCAGCTGTGACTGGAAAAAACGTCTGCTTGCCACCAACTATACCGTAGTTAACGAATTGGTAGTAACCGGCCGCAAGGAGCCTGCAGAGCAGATTCCCCGCTCCGAAATGTTCCACAGTTCCGACATTCTGCAGAAGGAAGCCAAGTTCTTCCTCGACCCGGATTTCTGGAAAGACTATAACATCATCGAAGCCTCCGAAAGTCTCGAACACGCCGCCGGACGCCTCCTGAAGCGCGCAGAATAGCCATCCGGTAAAAACATTTTACGATTTGATAGTTGCTTTTGTTCGTTTTGAAATAGAAGCAAGGCTCAGTCCGGCTATTTTTGTAATCGTTAAATGCTTTTCTACCGGATAACCAAGATGAAAACTTCGACCATCCTAAAAACCACAGTCTTTCCCATATTCTTTGCTACGCTAGTCTTGTCCGACTGCTCCTCTTTCGATAGTCCCGAACCGGGAGCCGCCGTCATCGAAGGTCTGCCCGCCTGCCGTATGGCCGTGGAGCGTCTGGAGGATCTGAACATCCCCCGTGTTTCCCACCACACACTAATGCTGAACGGCGAACTTACCGTGTTCGGAGGGCATACGGACGGCTTCGTGCCCACCGCGACGGCGGAGTATTACAAGGATGGCAACTGGCACCTGCTCCCAATGACCTACACCCACGACGGCAGCTTTGCCTCGGTGTTGAATGATGGCAAGGTGATGCTTGGCGGAGGGAGTTCGGAATCCTTCGGAATAGGGCAGAGCTGGGGAGTGGAGATCTACGACCCGCAGGGACACAGTTTCAAGTCCCTCTGCATAATGGACCGCAAACGCACCTTCCCCCAATCGATCGCTTTGGAGGACGGCAGCGTCCTGGTATCGGGCAACTGGTATGCGGAAGATGCCATCGAACGGTGGACTCCGGAAAAGGGTTTCTCTTTCCTGAAAGCTTCATCGGAACAGCGCAGCAGCCCCTTCCTGCTGAAAAGCGCCCCGGACAACGTTATCATCTTCGGCGGCATCGATACCAAGGGAAATAAGCTGGAAGGGATAGTGGACAGGATGAACGGTGAAGCCTACCGCGACAGCATACTGGACCGCTGGACCCTCTTCTCCAATGATAAATCAATGTCCGGCGAGGGTGCCATAGGGGAGTATTCCTATCTTATCCCTGCCCTGAATCGCGAGGACGGTCGCCTGGGCATACTTAAGGTCAATGGAGAATCTTTCTCCGAACTCGAACTGGACCATCCCCTGCCCAGTACGGGAATAACGGGCGCGCCCATCTGCTATTCTTCCCGCTTCGTAGTGGACAGACCCTCCAGGGTAGGATGGCTGAGTGGCTCCGACAGTACCGGCGTGGTATATGCCGTGAAAGTGAACTACGACCCTAGTTTCGAGGGCGGGAAATCTTCCATCTCCCTTTATTATGCGGATATTTCCGAACTGGACGTGAATCCCACTATGGCGCTTCCTCTTTCCGATGGCCGCCTGGCCTTTACCGGCGGGTATAAGGTAGAAGGAGGCAACTACTTGAAGAACAGCAATTTCTCCGTAAGTCCGGTCGTGCTGCTGATGCACACCGAGGCCCCGGTGGTGAGCAGTTCTCCCAATACCGTGCAGATAATACTGTCCGTGCTGCTGCTGATAGCGATAGGCATCATCCTCTTCCGCAAGAAGGCCGAGGAAGCCCCCGTTCCGGCATCGGCGAACACCGATATGATGGCCCGAATCATCTCCCTGATGGAGGATGAGAAAATCTTCAAGAAGAAGGGCCTTACCAAGACGGATGTGGCCAGCGCCCTGGGAACCAACGTGACCTATGTCTCGGCGGCAATCAACACCCAGCACGGATGCACCTTCCCCGAGCTCGTGGCAGATTACCGGGTGCGTTATGCCCAGGATCTGATGCGCGAGCACAAGAACGTCCGCCTTTCCGATATCGGCGAGGAGGCCGGTTTCTCCAACGAACAGAACTTCTTCCGCACCTTCAAGGCCCGCACCGGCCTCACCCCCCAGGAGTGGAAAAAGCAGCACGGTCTTTAGTAAAATCAGCTGGATTTTATTAAGTTTGCCAATGTGATGAAGAGATTCAGGCACATTCTTTTGGTCGTATTGCTGCTGGCGCTTTCCGCTTGCGGCAAGGAGGTGCTGCTGGAAGCGGTTTTCGAGCCGGTGGCCGACCAGGCCATCCCCCAGGAAGGAGGTAATTATTCGGTAGCGGTGGGATACAGGACCACCAAGTCAAATTATGCCAGAGCATCTTCGGAAAGGTAGATAAGATCGATTTCACCGTGCCTGCCAACGAAAGCTATGCGCCCTACTTCTTTGCTTTCGCCATCGACAACCCGGCCCAGAACCAGACGGTATTCGATGCGGCGGCGGAAAAGGAAATAAAGGGCATAATAAACGATTTGGCCGAACGCTTTACGAATAATGGAATCCCCTGT
>JAILMV010000200.1 GCA_024692185.1 Bacteroidales bacterium
AACGGGAGAATCCTTCCTGGATCTGCTGAAAGCCCTGAACGAAGTGAAAGGCATAGAAAGATGGCGCATCTCCAGCATCGAGCCCAACCTAATAACCGAGGAAATCATCGACTGGATAGCCTCCGGAACCAAATTCCAGCCACACTTCCACATACCCCTCCAGCAAGGCACCGACGAAATCCTCGCTAAGATGGGCCGAAAATATACCACGGCCTTCTTTGCGGACAGGATAGCCTACATACGCAGCAAGATGGAAGGCCCCGGCAAGCCCAAGGTCTTCTTCGGAATCGACGTCATGGCAGGCCTTCCCGGCGAGACGGAAGAACTCTTCCAGAAAGAAATCGAGCTGCTGGAGCAGGTCCGGCCGGCATTCATCCACATATTCCCCTACTCCAAACGCCCCGGAACACCCGCTGCCGTAATGCCCGGGCAGGTCCCCGAACAGGTCAAGGCCGAGAGGGTGAAAAGGCTCGAGGAGCTTTGCGACCGCCTGCACGCCGAATTCGTGGAAGAAAACCGCGGAGTGGCCGAAAAGGTACTTTTCGAATCGAAGGAGAAGGATGGCAGCATGAGCGGATACACAGGCAATTATATAAGGATTACAAGACCATATGACCCCGCCCTGGTGGGCATATTGTCGGAGGTGATAATATGAAACTGACTTTCTTCGGAACCGGAACTTCGCAGGGCATTCCCATCATAGGATGCCAGTGCCCCGTATGCCGCAGCACGGACCCCCGCGACAAGCGCTTCCGCGCCTCGGCCCTCTTCGAAGTGGACGGACTAAAGATACTGATAGATTGCGGCCCGGATTTCCGCAGCCAGATGCTGCGTGCGGACGTAGGGCACCTGGATGCCATACTTCTGACCCACAACCACAAGGACCATATAGGCGGCCTGGACGACGTACGTTCGCTGAACTATGTGGACCGCCGCCCCGCCGAGATCTACTGCGAACCAAAGGTACTGGAAAGCTTGCAGAGGGAGTATGCATACGCCTTCGCCAGCCCTAAGTATCCGGGAGCTCCAGAATGGCACATACATCTGATAGGGACCGATCCTTTCAGCGTGCATCCCTGCGCAGACGACAAGGAGCTGGTATGGATACACGACGTGGGATATGGCTACAAGATGCCGGATGGCAGCCTGCAGCCCAGCCCGGAGAACAATGTGGAAGAAGCCCTGAATGACGGAAAAGGCGTGCAGGTGATACCAATCAGGGGAATCCACGGAAAGATGCCCATACTGGGCTTCAGGATAGGAAAGATAGCCTATCTGACCGATCTCAGCTTTATTCCGGAAGAGGAAATGCATAAGCTGGAAGGCCTGGAGCACGTTACTTTGAACACTGTAAGCTACAGGCCCCACCATTCCCACATGAGCCTCGACGAGGCCCTGGCCCTGGCCGACAGGATAGCTGCAAAGCATACCTGGCTGACCCATCTCAGCCATAATTTCCCGGTGTACGAGCAGTTCGCCCAGGAACTTCGCAAGCTATGCGCAGAACGCGGCATACAATCCGAGGTTCTCCCGGCTTACGATGGTCTTGAGATAAGCGATTAGGGGAATTACTCTGCCCCGAAATAGGACAGAAGGAAAGCCAGACGATTTCCGTCCTCCTCCATTACATAATTGATTATAGCCTCGGTACGGGCGGCGCTCTTTGCCTTGAGCATCTCGTAGCGATCGGGCTGAAGGTCGATGTTTCCGCGCTGCAGATGGTTGTGGTGCAGGGTGATCACGTCGCTCCTCTCCCCCGGGATATAGCGGATCACATGCTCCAGGCTGAGACGGTAGAGCAACTGATGCAGGGCGGGAATGCCTATTCCGAGGGTCCCTGCCAGGAAATCCTCGGCAATGGAAATGGGATAGTCGAAGATGCCGGAGTAGCTGCGCATCAGCAGTTCCAGCAGCGTCACCATCTGCGGATCGGGCAGGTCGATGTCGTAGAGCTCGCGCCTATCTACCGAAATCTTGACCTGGGTATTGATATCGACAGATTCCGTGTAGCTGATGTGGTCCGAGCGCTGCAGATAGACTATCGCGTTGCGGGCGGAGGCCTGGCTCAGCTTGTACTGCGAGCAGAAATCAGAGAGGTTGAAGCGCAGCTGGCGGCCCATTCCCTGTTCGTAGGGTATCTGGAAGAAAACGTGCAGTTTATGATAAACGTCCTCGATGTATTCCAGGCTAGGGAAGGCCAGGGAATCCAGCTGATGGAGGCGGCGGATGTCGTCCGGGCTCCACAGCAGCACTGCATAGGACTTCTGTCCGTCTCGTCCGGCACGTCCTGCTTCCTGGAAATAGGCCTCGGGGCTTTCCGGGATGTCGCAGTGCACCACGAAGCGTACGTCTCCCTTGTCTATTCCCATACCGAAGGCGTTGGTGCAGATCATCACCCTTATGCTGCCGTTCTTCCAGGATGCCTGGCGGGCGCTCCTCATCTCGGCCGAGAGGCCGGCGTGGTAGAATTGTGCGGAGATGCCCTCTGCACGCAGCAGGGCGGCATATTCTTCGCATTTCTTGCGGCTGCGCAGATACACAATCCCGCTGCCTTTGACACCTTCGCATACGGCCAGCAGTTGCCCCAGCTTATCCTCGCAGCGGCGGACCACGTATTTAAGGTTGGGGCGCTCGAAGCTGCCGCGGATCAGCAGTTTCTCTTCGAAACCAAGGCGGTCCATTATATCGTCCGCCACCTGAGGTGTGGCGGTAGCCGTCAGTGCTATTACCGGAGCCTTGACCCTCTCGCGGAGCTTGCCTATCTGCAGATAGTCCGGGCGGAAATCGTAGCCCCACTGCGAGATACAGTGGGCCTCGTCCACCACTATGTAGCTGATGTTCAAGAGCTCTATATATGACTGGAAAAGCGAGGTCCCGAGGCGTTCCGGCGACAGGTAAAGGAACTTGAAATCCCCGTACGCAGCATTGTTCAGGGCCGTATCTACCTGGAAATGAGTCATTCCGGCATGGATGGCCAAGGCCTTGATGCCGCGGGACTCCAGGTTCTGGACCTGATCCTTCATCAGGGCTATCAGCGGAGTGATTACCAGAGCTACGCCCTCTTTCATCAGGGCAGGAACCTGGAAGCATACGGACTTGCCGCCTCCGGTGGGCAGTATGGCAAGTACGTCGCGACCTTCCAGCGCAGCGGAGATGATATCCTCCTGCTTGGGCCGGAAGCTGTCGTAACCCCAGTATTGCTTCAGGACATCCTTCGCACTCATACCGGGGGCTATTTGAACTCTATCTGCGGTGTATTGAGGTCGTGAGCCTTAAGAACCCTCTCGGCAACTTTCTTGAGCCTGGGAACCCTCTTCTCGATGAAGGTGAGGATGTGACGGTCACGTTTGTCGGGATACATCTCTTCGAAATTGATCATCAGTCCGGTCTCGATGGC
>JAILMV010000201.1 GCA_024692185.1 Bacteroidales bacterium
AGGTCGGCGAATTTCATATCACCGGCGAAAAGGCCCTGAGGGAAGATCTGGGCGTCGTTGACCTTGGACTGGTCCACGATATAGGTCTTGGCATCGTCGTCAGTGGCGAAGAGGCCGTCCACATGGTAACCCCAGATGTCGCCGTACTTCATGCCAACCCAATAGTTCTTTGCGAAGAGCTTGTCGGGGTTGTTGAAGCGGGTGATGTGGGACACATAGTCGCTGAACACCACGCTGGCGCTGTAATGGAAGGGCTTGCCGGCCATCTTGAAGGAATCCTTCCAGCTGACGGTGATTTCATAACCCTTGGTACGGAGGTCTGCCACGTTCTCCTTAGGAGAAGAAGCACCGTAAACTGCGGGCAGAGGTTCACCTGCGGTAAGCATGTCCTTGGTGTCGCGGATATAGACTTCGCCGCTGACTTCCAGACGGCTCTTCAGGAAGGCGAGATCCACACCGAGGTTGCTCTGGATGGAACGTTCCCAGGTAAGACCTGAGGAAACGGGAGCGGAGATGGATGCGGTAGGAAGGTTGGCACCGCCCAGCAGGTAAGAAGATTTACCGCCGGTGGAAATGGTGCGGATAGCAGGATAGTAGGAACTCATCTGCTGGTTGCCCAACTGTCCATAGGAGAAACGGATCTTGGCGTTGTCCCACCAGGATTTCAGGTTTGCGAAGAAAGGCTCTTCGGAGATTCTCCAACCAAGGGATGCGGAGGGAGAGAATACCCAGCGGCTACCGCGGAGGAAACGGGAAGAACCGTCATAACGGCCATTCAGTTCCAGGAGATAGCGACCCTTGTAGTCATAGTTGATACGTGCGAAGTAACCGGCGAGCTTGAGTTCATTCTGGCCACCGGAAGTTTCCATACGCTTTTCGCCGTCGGCATCTGCACCGACCAGGTTCTGGTCGTTCAGCTCTGTAGAATAGAGGTTGTAACCTACGGCGCCGAGATCCTTGATCCAATGGGTCTCATAGTTCAGACCGCCCATCACCTTGAAGTTATGTGCATCGGCCCAGCTATGATTGTAGGTAGCATAGAGGTTGTATGCCTGATAGATGCTGGTGTTGGCGCTTTCCGTCAGCTTGTCCAGGAAAGGAGAAGCATCGCTCTTGACGATAGTCTCCTGAGGATACTGGGAATAAGTGCCGGGCACTGCACGGTTCAGGTAACGGGTATATTTCAGGGCATAGGTGTAGTCTCCCTTGATGGCAAAACCCTTGAACGGCTTGATGGTGAAGTCGATGGTCTCGCTGAGGTTGTCCACATTGTCCTGGTTGAAGTTGTCTTCGGCAAGCAACATGAGCAGACCGTCCATTACGGTGTAGCCATTATACTTGGTGGTATAGATGGTGGAGCCGTCGGGGTTCTGCGCAGGGAAGCTGGCGAGGGCGTGTCCGGTACTCTTTGCGAAGTTGTTGTTGATTCCGCTCTGACCGGGATAGAAATATGAGCTGTTGAAATAGCTAAGGTTGGAACCTACGCGGAGCCAGTCGGTAACGTCGAAACCCATCTTTACACGGAGGTTTACTCGCTTGTAGTTGTCGGGTTTGGCCTTGAACATACCCTGCTCGTAGGTATAGCCTGCGGATACCAGGTAATCGAGGGCATCCGTTGCACCGTTCATGGTAATCATGTGGCTGGTAGTAGGCTTCACGTCATTGTAAAGCACGTGGTACCAGTCAGTGTTTGCATAGTAGTTATACACGTCCCTTCCGGAAGCATCCTGGGTGATTACGACCCAGGGGCGCTCGGGGTTTTCCGTCTTGTCGTTGCGGCGGGCCCAGAGTTCCTGCATGTCTTCGTCGGTATAGTTTGCGTACTTGGTACCGGGGCTGTAGGTAGCCCAGAAAAGGTTGTTCAGATACACCGAGTCGTAACCACGGGTCTCATATTCGGTAGATGTGGTAGGAGCGGTGACGCCGAAACGGCCGCTGTAGCTGACTTTGGCACGTCCGTCCTTCTCCTTGGAACCTTTCTTGGTGGTAACGAGGATGACACCGGCAGAACCACGGGCACCGTAGATGGCGGCGGCAGCTGCGTCCTTGATGACGGATACGCTCTCGACATCGATGGGGTTCAGGAACTGCATGTCTCCCTCGACACCATCGATGAGCACCAGAGGAGTACCTCCGTTGATGGAGTTGAGACCACGGATGTTAAGCGTTGCGGCCTGTCCGGGGCGTCCTGAAGATGAAGTAATGTTAAGTCCGGGGACGGAACCCTGGAGCATGTGAGCCACGTCAAGGGCGGAACGGTCCTTGATCGATTCGGCCTTGATTACGGAGACGGCACCGGTAAGGTTTGTCTTCTTGGTGGTGCCATAACCGACCACGACGAGTTCGTCGAGCATTTCTGTCTCGGCTTCGAGGGTGACATTCAAAACGGAGGAGCGTCCTACCGTAACCTCGGTGTTCTTGTATCCGAGGGAGGATACCACCAATACGTTGCCCGGATTGGCAGCGATAGAGTAGTTACCATCCAAGTCCGTAGAAACGCCGATGGTGGTTCCTTTGATGAACACACCGGCTCCCGGAACCGGATCTCCGTTGTTGTCAGTGACCTTACCGCGAATCTTGTTTTCCTTCTTCACGTTCTTGGAAAGAACTATCATCTTTCCGTCGAGGGTCACTGCAATGTCGTTTCCCAGAATGGATTGCAATGCCTTTTCCACGGGAACATTGTTGAATTCCCCGCTTACTGCGGCATTTTCATCCACCTCGTCGGATCTGTAGAAAATGGAGAGCCCAGTCTGAGCCTCGATTTCCTTCAATACCGTCTTGGTGCTCTGCTTGTTCCACTTGCCAGTCACGTTCTGTGCGCCGGCAGAGAAGCTAACAAGCAGAGCACCAAGACGGTATTGAAGGAAATCGAGGCCCAGACTGGGCTCTCCATTTTCTACAGATCCGACGAGGTGGATGAAAATGCCGCAGTAAGCGGGGAATTCAACAATGTTCCCGTGGAAAAGGCATTGCAATCCATT